>CAJBPC010000798.1 GCA_903957405.1 uncultured bacterium
CATAAAAATGCAACGAAGTTGCAAATGTCGGTGTTAAAAATTCCGCGAAGTGTTTTCCTGTGCTTGCGCCGGCGGGCCTCAGGATTTTCTTTTCAGATAATACACGAGGCCTACAACGATCATCGCGATCTGCATGGCCGCCCAGAAAATCGTACTGAAATCCCGTGCCGGTTTCCCTGCGAAATCCATGAAATGGTGTTTGTGCAGCATGGAAAAGCTTACACCTTCGGGAATGTCCTTCTGTGTTATCCTGGCGGCCATTTTTCCGGTGGAAGTCTCCACATAGCATCTTGGTTGATCTGCACCGTCGTATTGGATTTTCCAAACCGGGAGTCTTTTATTCACGAAGCCATATTCTCCTTCGAACCGGGTGATGGGTTCCGTAGCAATCACTTTGCCGTCATTTTTATTCCGGAACAGATCTGCCAGATGGCGGGCGTAGATTTTTTCACCATCTTCCAACAGCTGCTGATGATCATCGCCGGTCATCATGATCTGAGGCATCTTCACGAGTGCGTTCTTGCCCCATGATTTCTTGTCGGTGGACTGTGTTTTTTCATCCGGTCCCTGACTTTTATGAGTGGTTCTCCAATACACGGAATCATTCATCTTGACAATGGAAAAGCCTACGATGCTTCCGGCGTGTTTTTCGATCAGGCTGTCAAGGTTGAGGTCGAGGGAACCGGCGGGGATCATCTGGCGATTGAAATACCGGTATCTGTCGTCGGGCACCGTTTTCACGAGTGTATGATAGGCGCCGCTGAATGCGAACATGATGGTGAAGAAACTGGCCGTGATGGACACCCATCGGTGGTTCAATCTCCATCGAAGTCTCTCATTTGCGGGCCTTCTTATGCTTCTGGTCGTGAAGAAGACATACATGCCTGCGAGGGTCGTCAACAATGTTAGCAACAGGATGAATGCCATCGCATAGCGTTTCAGGTTGCCTAGTTTGTCGGCCCATTCCCAGGTATGGAATAGGGCAAACAGTTTGTCAAAAGCCGCACGTTTGTCATCAACGGCATAAACGAAACGGTCCTGTGTGGTTTCTACATAAATCCTGATGCCGTCTTCGCGTTTGAATCCGACTTTGTACACCGGGAGGATTTTGTTGATGTCTCCATACTCATCATTGAAGGCGGAGACTTTTTCGGCTCCCATTGCTTCTGTGATTTGATTTCCCCGCTGTATCAGTCTGGATGCTGCCTGACAGCAGTCGTGGCTGGGAGAAGAAATTTCTTCCGCTTCCAAAACCGCAGCCTGCCGTTGCACCGGCTCGCCGTTCAGGAAAAGGCCAGCAAGATGTTTGGCATACAGGGCATCCCCATCCTTGAGCAGCTTGCCATCCCATGCACTCAGGTAAACCGGTACGACACCGATGTCTGTCTGAACCTGATAGAACCAGTAGCTTCCGATATGCACCATTCGCATGTCGTGGATGCTGTCGATGCTGTTTTGTTGGAGGGCTTGCTGATACGAAACCATGAACTTGCCCCCATCGATGACGACGGGGGTAAGTTGCTGGGTGGTGACCGATGGTCTGATCGTGGTCATGAGGGGATGCATGATTCCGCTGGCTGCCCAAAGCATCACCGGGATGGCCACGATGAGGCTTATCGTCCTATGCCAATTGTATATTTTCTTTTTCATGGTGATCCCTTGATTGATTAGAAATTGATGCCGATGCCGAATGTCAACTCCCTGGGTGTACCAATATTATATGCGTAGGAGGCGTTCCCTGAAGCCACTGATTTGCTAGCGGAAGCGGCGTAGTAAGCATTCGTCAGATTGATGGCGTTGAGCCATGCTTCCACGATCCCGATCCGATATCCGATCCGTGCATGAATGATGTCAAAGCCATGGTGTGAGAACCGGTTCAGGTCATCCATGAAATACTTGCCCTGATGCTGCCATTCCGCTCCAATGCGAAAGCCTTTGATGAATCCGGGCTTGTAGGTGAATTCGCAATTGTATACGAACCCGGGCGCTCCACTCATCCTCTTGCCGTTGAAGCGCACACCCCTAACGACATATTCGATGTATTCATGTTTTGCATTGGTGCCGCTCATCCTGATCGAGAATGCTTCAGATGGTCTGACTGTCAATCCGTATTCGATGCCCTGGTGAATCGTCTTTCCTGAATTCTGATTGATATTGCTCCCGTCGGCCTGTCGCACGGAGACGATCTCATTGCTGCCGTAGAGCGAATAGAGGCTCCAGTCTGCATAGACCTTGTTTCTGAAGAGTGCCATCCATCCGCCGACTTCATAATTCACGAATGTCTGTGGTTGTAGGTATGGTGTCTTCACGCCGTTGAAGAGTTCATTCAACTGCGGCGGGACATATCCGTGACTGTAATTTGCATAGAACCCGACTTGTTTGATATTATAGGTGAAACCGATTTTGGGTGTGAATCGGGAGAATGTCTGAACAGATGACGGACCGCCCGAAGTGGCCGAAGGGGGAAGGTTGTTCTTGAAGTCGTATCTGAAATCATCATATCTGAGCGAAACCACACCCCGCATGTTTTTCAAAGGAGTGAACTCATAATTTCCGAAAAAAGCGGTGTTGAGGATCTTCGTCGTGTAGTTGTTCAAGACCGAATCGGGATCGGGACTGTCATAACCCGTGAACTTACCCGTCGGGGATGCCCTGTTGATCCAGATGAACTTTGCGAAATACTCCTGTGGGCTGTTGTCCAGCACTGCGCCAATGATCAGCCTGCTGTCGATCCATTTTAAGGTCTCTTCATGCTGTGCATATGCCGCATAAGTGGAAAATGCATTCTCGTTGATCTGTCCCTTGTAACGCAGCGGGTTTGACGTGCTGGCTATGGAGTATGATGGATTCTGACCGATGGAATTATCCCGGTACACAAAATGTATCGATGTTTTTCCGTTATCGTTCCATTTGTGTTCAAGTCCTGACCGCAGGCGCAAAGCGAAAACGGACCGGTATGTGAACGTTTGAAAAGTGGAAAAATCCTTCTTAACGTATTTCAGACTGTCCAACCCGCCTGTCATGTCGCTATGGTAATCGACGATGGACAGCGCATTCGTCCAGTTGGTTTTGTCACTGAATCGATATTCGCCTTTTACAGAAAAGGATTTCTTGCTGAAATCACTGTATTCAATCGTTCCGTTTTTTCTTTGTGCGTAGTAGCCATTGAAGAGGATTCCTAATTTCCCGATGGTCGTCCCGGCCTGTGCGTCAACTCTTTTATAGCCGTTATTGTTGAACTGCACATTGGCGTAGCCCTTGAATTTGTCAGGAGGGGCTTGTGTGATGACATTGACGACACCGCCTATGGCTTCGGCACCATACATGGCGGAACCGGGACCTTTGACGACCTCGATTCTTTCTGCCGCCGCCAGATTCATCTCTAGCAGCGCATTGTGATTGTACACGCCGGTCGTTCTGACCGGTATTCCGTCTTCGAGATAAAGAAAAAGACTCTTGGTCGTCATGGGTTGGCGGATGCTCATGGAATGCTGCTCATTCCCGAGATTCGCCATATACACGCCACTGACTTTATTCAGCAGCAAGTCCATCGATTGAGCCTTTGCCTCGTCGATGATTCTTTTGGATATCACGGTGATCGCCACGGGGGCTTCCGATCTTTTTTGGGCTGTCTTGTTGGCGGTTACCACCACCAGGTCTATCTCTTTTATCGTATCGTTGAATGCGGATGTCTGTGCATTGGCATGTTGCAGCCATACCCCCATGCATACGAGGGTGCACACGATGATCTTGACCATAGTGTTATGTTTTTACAGGACCGGTGGTCCAGGATGTTGATATGAATCAGTCCCTGGTCAATATGCCAGGTGCGCGATGAGGAATAATGAGAACTGGGCTATTGTCAGTTGCCGGGTGGATGAAAAATGGCAGGAATATGCGAGAAGCGGTAATGCTCATTAACGAGGCTGTGCCATCCGCCGTAAGCGATCTCCGGTGTGATGAGTGTTTGCGGGAAGAAAGATTTTGAGGAATGGCTGAAGGGCCAGTTCTTGGGTTTTTGCGGAGCATCGGGCACATCTTCCTCCTTGCTGTTGGCATTCATTTTACTGACCATCTGACACTTTCCGTTGCATTGAAGGGCAGGTCGGGCTTTGTTGATGCAAGCCTCTTTGTACTTCACGAGATTCATGAGGTAATCCGCATAAAGCATCGGCCTGGACAGATCTGAGCCAAGTAATGCGATCAGGAGAAATATGCCGGAGATATGCCGCAATGAACCTTGATTATCGGGTAAAACTACATCAAATTTAAATATGGCGGGTCGTCGTCTTCGTTTTCCAGCATTCATACCGGTCTTCCGTTTTGACTCCATGCAGTTTGGCAAGACGTTTTTTAATATCAATAACCATGCTCACATCCGTATGTTCATGTCTTGAAATTTCCCTCATCAATGTTTTTTTTGCATATGCGTGTACAATGGTATGGAGTCAATGGTTTCTCTTGTGACTTCTTTTTTGTTCAGGAAATGCAGGAAAAGATAGTCGGCCTTTCTCATCCGCAGCTCGAGTACGGCACGTTCGAATGCGATTCGATCATCACCGGTCGTGTTACTCAGCTCTGCAAACGCTTTCATGAAGCCGGCAACCGGGTTGATCGGGTATAAGCGCTTTTCCGCATCCATCTGTTTTTCCAGTCTGACTCGGATGGCATGGTGTAACTCTCTTTCTTTTTCAATCACCGCAATGGTATATCCATACATCTTTTCCAGCATTGAATCCTGAGGGTTGTATTTGTATGTCAATGCAGGGGCATGTTGCAGGATCACTTCCTGATGCACGGCCAGCGGGCGTGACAGGATCCGGGGTTGTTCATCCCTGAGCCGGGTCACTTCCGCAGAGATGTGGTTCGGATTGCTGAATTGATACCATGTGTTGAGTATGCCGGGAATTCCTGTCAGCAAGAGCAGCCAGATGCCAGCGAGTATCATTGCGTTAACGATCGATGACAAGCCCCTGTGGTTGACGAACAGGACGATACCGAACCAGAAGATGCAATACGCCAATGCGACGAGGGTCCAAAGCGAAAATGAGGCAAGTGTGAATCCGGGTTCATGGTTGAGTTTGACATATGCATATCCCAATGAAATCATCACCGGCGAAATGGATATGACCCATCTGAAAATGAGTCTCGGGAGTATGAGTCGTTTTGAATTCCCGGCCTGTACATCCAGCAACCTGCTGATGCCCGTCTCCCGATCGAACGAGGCTGCATTGAACCCAAGCGTGATGAAGAGTATCGGGAATATGAACAGCACAAAAAAAGACAGATCCAGATTCCCCGTCATCAGTTGTTCGGGATTCTTGAATGCATCCTGTTCGTTCATGAAGATATTACTGTACATGCGTGTTCTTCGGAACATCGGATATACATCTGACTGTCCGATGCTCAGGGCTGACAAGGGATTCAATCGCCGGGATGCATATTCCTGAATGTTCCTATCGATTTCGGTTGGTGAACCGAACCCGCTTCGCCCGGTGTTGTCGGTGCGTGCGTCTTCCAGTTTACGTTGAAGTTTCACCAGACTCATTTCCAATTTCTGACGAAGGGTGTCCGATTCGGCTTTTTGCCCCATATAGTGTACTGCTCCCGTTTCTACGCTCAGCACGCCTGCCATGGTGAACAGTATCCATGTGATGGCCAGTGTCGTTTCCCGAAAGAGCCGCTTGGCTTCAAATTGTATGATGGTGGAATTCATCTCAGATGATTTTCATTTTTGCGGCAGTGACAAATAGAAGGCCGGCAGACAGCATCACCCAAGCCGATATACATATCAATTCCACATGATTGTTCCGCAATGCCCACATCAGATCGGGCCTTGATTGCCTGAAGTCATTTACGCTGCTCCAGAAGTCTGCATCTGTCGTCCAATCCCATTCACCGGTCTTACTCCCGCCATATGCCATTTTTTCATTCAATGCTCCGATCAGGTATCGCCTGTAGTTTTCCGCTTCTTTCAAAAACCTGAGCTGATGGTGGTAGTCAGCCTGTGTGATCGACATGGAAAGGTTTCGCACGGCGAGGTATGGATCTAACAGGGAAGCATAAGCGCTGATATTATTTTGACGGGTCATCGTCTCCCGGATGCGGTTGAAGTGCTTGTCGTAGACGAGGTTTGCGTATTCCTCATCCGCCTGCATGGCGAGCCCGTCGGCGTTGACGGGCAGTTCTTCCAATGTCTTGACTTTATAGTGCCGTAAAAGCGAATCCTTGAATTTTTCATTCCGCTCGTCCATCGGATTGTGTCCGTCGATGCCTTTCTCCCTGTCTTGACGCAGGGTGTTATTGAAGAATGAACGCTGTTCGAATGGATGCAGCCGACTACCCATGGCGGCGGTGATGCGGGGCATGATGATCAGCATCACTACCCAAACAGACACCTGCAGCAGCAAAGACGACATACTGCTTCTGGACCAAGTGCTGCCCGTCACGGAAACCGCTGCGATGATGAAAAAATACACCAGGCAAAGGATGCCCCAGACCAAGGTATGGAGGAGGTCTTGGCCGGTTGATCCACTCGCGTTCAAGGCCGACTGGAACCCGAGCTGAATGATCAGGCCCGCGAGAGCCATGGAAGATGCCAGGATGAGGATGCCGAGAACCTTTCCCCATAGTAGTTTCCTCATGTCGAGCCCTTGTGCCGCGTGAAGTCTGAGGTTTCCCTTCTCGCGTTCATTGCTGATGGCATCATGCCCCAGTAGTATGATGAATAATGGCATGATCACCAGCATAAGCCAGCTGAAAGAAAGACTCCCAAGCCTGCTGCTTTCCGTTCTTCCCTCCGCCGGGCTGAACTGTGGCAGGTGTTGCATATGCGCTTCCAGTCGCAACACGGATCCCGTGAACTGTGCAATGCCGTTATCAAGGGCATGGGTGGCATATGCCGGCCGAAATACATAGTGCCCATAGTGCCCGGAGCTATGAGGATTCTTCGGACCCTGGCCGATCCACGCATTGCGCAATTCATTTCTGGCGGCGTCATATTGCCGGAACTGCACTTTCAGTACCAGGACGTTGTTCACTGCGCTGATGACGAATGCCACGCTCATGATACATGCGAAAATCTTGAGGTACTGATTCCTCCAGGCGTTTCGCATGAAATGTATGATTATCTGCCTCATGTTGTTATGCTGTTCAGATGGTTTCCAGATAGAGTTTTTCCAGTTCCGTAGCGGAGATCCTGCTGGTCTCTATCGTGTGGACCAAAGTCCCTTCCTTCATGATGCCGATCCTGTTACCGACATTCACGGCATTGAAGATGTCATGGGTGGCCATCAGGATCGTGCATCCTTCCTTCGCAAGGTCTTTGCAGATCCGGATGAAGTCTGAACTCGCCTTGGGGTCAAGTCCGGACGTGGGTTCGTCCATCAGGATGATCCGCGCACCCTTGGCTAGGGCAATGCCGATGCCCACCTTCTGCCGCATGCCTTTCGAGTAGGCTGACATCCGCTTTTCGTGGGCCTCCACTTGAAGGCCTGCTTTGACCAGAAACCCGGCCAACTTGGTGGCATCATACCTGAATCCGGCGAGCCGACTGAAGAAATCCAGGTTCTCCATCCCCGTCATGTTCCCATACAGCTGGACGACCTCCGGGATGTATGCAACGGATTTTCGGGAATCGAATCCCCGGGGATCATCTTCCGATCTGCCGATGACCACTTCTCCGGAAGTGGGTTTCAGGAATCCCAGCAGTATGTTGATGGTCGTGGTTTTCCCTGCACCATTCTGTCCCAGCAAACAAAATATCTCCCCTTTGCCAATCGAGAGATTCATGTTGTTCAATGCGATATGATCTTCAAAACGCATGGTCAGGTTCCGGATGCCGATGATTTCCTCCGTATGTGTATGGTTCATGCTGCCGTATTTGATGCGGACAAAAGTATAAATAATTGCAACATTGTTGCATAAATATTTAATTTCGCTTTTTAAACCTCTACAGCGCATGGCTTTCAAGATCAATTTGACGAATAAAAACAGGCAAATGTCTTCGGTTTCGCGGGGTTTGCCAGACATTGCCGGTTTTTTGGGTGGTACCATCTGCCTGGTGCATTGCATTGGCGGACCTTTGTTTCTGGTTTTGGGGTGGTCGTTTTTCACCTCCGAATGGCTGAAATACCCATTCATGGCGACATCTTTTTGGGCCGTCTATGGCAGTTGCAGTTGCCATACTTCCCTTAGGGCCGATTTGATCATGTGGGGTGCTTTTTTCGGTATGTTCTTCTCCAGTCTTTTCATGGAGTCTTTCCAATGGCTACATATTCCTTTTTATGCATCTTCCATCGCATTGGTCATTGGCCATACGTGGAAATTCATCACCCGAAAAAAAAATATACATGTCGCGTAAGTTGCCAGTTACCGTATTGAGTGGATTTCTGGGGGCGGGAAAAACCACTTTATTGAATCACATCCTACACAACAAGGAAGGCATGAAAGTCGCCGTCATCGTAAATGACATGAGTGAGGTGAACGTTGATGCGAGGCTTGTGGAAAGTGAAAATACGCTCAGCCGTACGGAGGAGAAGCTTGTTGAGATGAGTAATGGTTGCATCTGCTGCACCCTTCGGGAAGACCTTATGGTAGAGGTGGAAAAGCTCGCGAATGAAGGGCGATTCGACTATCTTTTGATCGAGAGTACGGGCATCAGCGAGCCCGTTCCGGTTGCACAGACATTTTCCTATGTCGACGAAGAAAAAGGCATCGACCTTTCGCGTTTCAGCTATATAGATGCGATGGTGACGGTCGTGGACTGCTTTAATTTCTTCAGGGACTTCGGTAGCAGTGAATTGCTCGCCGACCGTAAACTCTCTGACATGGAAGGGGACCATCGAACCATTGTGAACCTGCTCACCGACCAGGTGGAGTTTGCCAATATCATCCTGCTCAATAAAACCGATCTGGTGGGAGAGCAGACCGTCGGTTTGCTCGAAGCTGCGATTCGGAAACTCAATCCCGGTGCCAGGATCATCCGGACATCCTTCTCTAAAGTCAGTTTGAAGGAGATCCTTCATACCGGACTTTTCAATTTTGAAGAAGCAGCGTCTTCCGCCGGATGGCAAAAGGAATTGGAAGGCGTACATACGCCCGAGACTGAAGAATATGGCATTAGCTCTTTTGTATTCAGAAGCCACGTTCCCTTTCACCCGGAGCGGCTGTGGCACTATCTGAACCATGACTATCCTGCGGGTGTGATCCGTGCAAAGGGTCTTTTTTGGTTGGCATCCAGACCTGCTGACGCACTCAACTTCAGTCAGGCGGGAGGTTCTTCCCGACTGGAGAAGGCCGGGGTGTGGTGGGCCGGCATGCCATTCAAAGAACGCATTCGCTATGAGGCTTTTGTCGACAACCAACGTTTTATCGAAGGGAAATGGCATAAGAAATGGGGTGACCGGCAAACGGAACTTGTTTTCATCGGGCAGGATATCGATCCGGAAATGATGACCGCAGAACTCAGTGCATGCCTTCTACAGAAAACCGAGATTGATCTCTATGACCAATCCATTGCCTTCCGGGATCCATTCCCAACCGAGATCTGACATCGAAAGGGAGCAATCGCGAAGTGAAATCCATCCTGAATTCAGAGGCAGTGGAGCGGTTTTTTTCCATGGCGTGATGCACTATGTCTTCGGTACGGATCTTTAACGGGTGTTCCGGCATTGCCCCGACTGGCTGGTTTCCGGCGCTGCAGGAATTGATTTGTTTTTCAAGCAGGATCCCATCGGGGCGTGCAAACGCATTCGGGGAAATATTCCGGGGTAAAACTTTTCTATGATAAGTTATGATCAATTTGATTCCTTAACCCGCGAGCATTTGCACGGCGGGTAGAACTTTTTAACGATAAGTTATTATCTCCATATTTGAGCCTAGTGGCAGGTACATCATTTTTCAAGGCCTGATCTGCGGTATCCGCCATGATATCTTTAATATTGCCCATAACGTGATGATTTTCCATTAAAGCCTTCCAATAAAAGTATACATATGAACAGCATCCTCAGAAAAGTAAAGAACATCAGCGGTGAAGGTTGTGTCACCATCATGCTCAACACCCATCGAACGGCACCGGATAACAAGGCGGATGCCATCGCGCTTAAAAACCTCATACGCACCGCAGAAGACAGGATCCGTGTGGATTATTATAAGAACAAGTCGGAGGGTGCAACACTGTTGGCGAGCATCAATACCCTGGCGGATAGCATCAACCACGAGCATAACCTCGTCAGTCTGGTGCTTTTCGTCAGTAAGGATTTCGCTGAATATACCCGACTGCCGATATCAGTGGAACCACGGGTTGTGGTTGATGAATCATTTTCCACCCGCGACCTGGTGCGTGCGATGCATAAGTCAAGCGGGTACTACGTGCTGGTGACAGATCTGGAGCAGGCCCGGCTGATCGAGGCGCATAATGATTCCGTGGTCGCAGAGATCGGTAAGCCTTTCCCTTTTAAGAACAGCCATCTTTTTTCAACGAATGCCGCGGCTGTGTCAAATGCTACGAAACAGGCTACCCTGGCAGCGGAATTCTTTAATCGCATCGATAAGGAAGTGCTAAAGGTGCATCAGCAACATCCCATGCCGGTGGTCATCTGCGCGGATGGATCGAATTATTTCGAATACCTGAAAGTCGCTGACAGGAAGGAAATTTACATCGGACAGGTCAATCAGAACCGAACAACCCACCAGGCCATGCATGTCGTCAATGCTGCATGGACCGTTGTGAAGGCGCATCTCGAGGAAAAGAACGCTGCCAGGGCAGGCGATCTGGAAAAATCCATCGGTGCGGGCAAAATCGCGGTAGATCATTCTGAAATCTGGTCCGCCATTCGACAGGGTAGGGGAGCGACCCTCTATGTGAAATCCGACCTGTTCATTCCCGGCATCATCGACGGGGATACGATCAGTCCCGTGGAATCCTTTGAAAGAACCCGAAAGGGTGTTGTGGATGATATCATTGATGAGATGATAGAAGAGAATTTTCGGTTCGGAGGGGACGTGGTATTTTTTGATGGAGACGTTCTGGATAAGTTTCAAGGGTTGGTGCTCGCGACTCGCTATTGAGTTACGCGAAAGCGGTTTCTGATTTTTTCAAAGTTCATATCGCGGTGTACGGGTCCAATGGGTTCCGTAGACCGTTTTTTTTTTCAGTTTCGAAACCCATGGTTAATGTTTAAGTTAGAACCGCTGCAGATGAATACAAAAGGCTCATGTTGTTTTTAACAGGGCCTGTTTGAATTTTGCTGTCCCGCGGCTGAGTGTTCATGTTTATATTTTGTAAGAGCCGGTATCTATGTCAGTACCTCCGACTCTCCAAGAGTCCCCCCCACTCTTGAGAAGTACCCCCACTCTTGGAAAGTCCCCCCACTCTCCAAAAGTCCCCCCACTTTTGGAGAGTCCCCCTGGTTTTGAGAAGTGGGGTAGGTTTTGAGAAGTAG
>CAJBPC010000799.1 GCA_903957405.1 uncultured bacterium
ACGTATGTTGCACCGGGTTGGCTTTCAACACTGCTCGAAACATTTAAAGCACACGAAAAAGCCGGTATCGTAGGGTCAAAACTGCTATATCCCGACGGAAAACTTGCCGAAGCAGGGAGTGTTGTCTGGAAAAACAAAGAACCCATCAACTATGGAAAATACCGTAATCCAGATCAGTTTGAGTTCAACTATCTGAAAGAAGTTGATTATTGTTCGGCAGCCTCGATGATGATTAAAGCCGAACTTTTCAATACCTTAAATGGTTTCGACGAAGCCTACAGTCCGGCATATTATGAAGATACCGACTTAGCATTTCGGGTCAGAAAATCAGGACTCAGTATTTTGTACCAACCCAAATCAGAAGTCATTCATGTTGAAAGTCTGACGGCCAACACGCTGGACAAAAATTCACAGCTTGCCATAAGCAAAGCGGAATTTTATCGCCGATGGGGAGATGACCTTGCAAAAAAGTATGACGACCCAACCGACAGTGTGTACTTTGCAAGAGATCGCTCGATGCCCGGCAGCATCATTCTTTATGTTGATCATTGCATTCCAAGGATTGATAAAGATGGTGCTTCATTTATTACATTTCAGTATTTGTTGGCAATGAAGGCCATCGGATATAAAATTGTTTTTTGGCCGCAGGATCTGGATCCGGTCGAACCATACACGGGCATTTTACAACAAAACGGCATTGAAGTGGTTTACGGCGAGGTGTCTTTTGAAGAATATCTGATGCAAAATGGGTCATATATCAATTTTGCTTTTGTATCCCAGCCAATGGGAAGCCTTCCATATCTTGAGCTGTTACGGAATTTTACCGAAGCAAAAATCTTTTACATGGCCCATGATCTCCATTTTTTACGGGAGATGAGGGGAAAAGCTACCGTTAATGTTGGTGATGAAAACGACATCGAAAAAACCAGACAAACCGAGCTGGAATTGATGAAAAAATCAGACAAAGCGCTTTTTTTCAGCCAAATAGAAGTTGATTATCTGAAGCACCATTTCCCTGAAATTACCGCTGCATGTATTCCGTGGATTCAGGAAACCAATACTTCCAACATATCCATTAAGGCTGAAAACAGGGAAGGTCTGTTATTTATCGGCGCATTCGGCCATTTGCCCAATAATGATGCCGTGATGTGGTTTCACGATGAAATTCTACCTGAAATCCTACTCGAGATCCCGGAAATCAAAACCATCGTTTTGGGCAGTAATCCCCCGGAAAACATCCTCCGCCTTAACAGCAGCAATTTTATGGTAACAGGATATGTAAATGATATCGACAGCTATTTTGACAATGCCAGCGTTTTTATTGCTCCACTGCGTTTTGGTGCGGGCTTCAAAACTAAAAATGCCAGGGCTATGAGCAATGGTTTGCCAGTGGTTACCACCTCCATAGGAGCCGAGGGAATGTCGCTGACGGATGGCCTACATGTATTGATTGCCGATGATGCCAAATCGTTTGCTCAAAGGGTCGTTCAGTTGTACCGCGATCGGTTTTTGTGGGAGCAAATTGCCCGAAGTTCTGTGGAGCATGTTGCAAATAATTATTCGATGGAGGGCGCAAAACAATTCCTTAAAAACCAGCTGTTTGTCCAGCAATGAGTTGGCCCGCTGGTTTCATGTGTATATTCCGGAGCATCTGACCCCCTGATTCCAATTTCATCTGACCCCCCTTTGCGTATCTTGTTCTCATCGCCTTGAGCACACGATGGAGGATGATTTGCACCATCTCCGCCATACTCCGATCACCACTGTGCTTGTTGCCCATTCGCGCTTGCTGTTTTTAGGGCCGGAAAGATCGGGCAGCCAGAAATAGAC
>CAJBPC010000800.1 GCA_903957405.1 uncultured bacterium
AAAAAACAATTTGAGGAGATCACAGAGGAAGAATTTGAGGCCATAGAAAAGATTTACAAAGAAATCTTCAATAGCTGATCATCAACAACTTGGTCGGTGTTCAATTTGGTGCGCACTAAAAACCTAACCAACTGATGATCAATGTAAAGATACCCTGCAATGAGTCTTGTCCACTATGTATAAAGCGATCCTCTCCATCTTCCTCGGCCTGCTTGCCGTATGCATCTTTTTGGAGATCATGTTTCGTATGCTGCCAGTTTCCGACCGCCTCGAGAACATTCCTGTCAACGCCGCCCAACCCATCTTTCACTATGCCCCGAACCGCCTCTTTCAGATCTCCATCGGTCAAACTTTCCAGATCCGGACGGTGAAGCGCACCAACAACCGTGGCTTCTTCTCCGATATGGACTTTGTCACGGATACGGCCTGCCGGAAGGTTGCCTTCATAGGCGACAGTTTCGTGGAAGCCTTACAGGTCGCCAATCCGCTGACAGTGCATGCGCGGCTGAATGCATTGCTGCCCGCCGGTCATTGCGTCTATGGGATCGGCAGCAGCGGCAGCGCCCTTTCGCAGTATGTTGCCTATGCCCGCTATGCCGTGGAGGCATTCGACCCGCAAGAACTTGTTTTTCTGATCTACGCGAATGATTTTGAGCAGTCTGTGCTGGGGTATGACGACCGGCCCGGGCATCACTATTACGACAGCGCCTTCAGGCTCGTCCGCAAAGACCATTCCCGTTCCCGGGTGCGAGACCTGGCATCCCATTCGGCTTTCATTCGATACCTGTATCTCCACCTGAAAGTCATGGCACCTCAACGAAGGCGAAGACCTCAGGCTGCAGGCACAGATTCGTTTGCGCAGATCAGGCAGGATGCCCGCATCCGTTCGTCGATGGCCGTCACGGACCATTTCCTTCGAGATATCAGGGCCATCGCCGGGCAGCGGCCCGTGTACCTGCTGATCGATGGCATCCGCTCCGAGATCTACCGCGATCCCGATGCGGTGGACAACCCTCAGGGCTTTGTGAGGAAGATGTACGGGTACATCTCCCGCCGGGCAGGGGAGGAGGGCTTCACCGCGGTCGACCTGGATCCCGTCTTCCGGGCACATTTTTCCGCCCACCGGCAGCGGTTTGAATTTCCGACCGATGGGCACTGGAATGCCCTTGGCCATGCCGTTGCCGCAGCGGCTTTGGCGGCCGCCATGGAAAACCGGATAGACGGGTCGAACACTGATCATGCTCCACTTCGACAATGATCGGACCATACAAGCATTCGCGCTTGTCGGCGTGCAACCGGGTATTGGTGTTTTGGCTGATTTTGGTCAAAAAAAGCCCTTTTTTGGGTTTTTTTGCCTCGTTTATTAGTTTTTTTGGGATATTTAATGCACCTTTCATAGTCACATTACCATATCCTTGAATACATTCTTTTTCATATCTCGTAAACCTCTTTTCATCCTTCCTTTTTTTCTACTATCCGTATCTTCTTCACTCCATGCCCAGCCTTTTTATCTTGGAGTGAACGTAGGTGGTGTCAACTATCAGGGGGAGATGCAGGGGCTTAGTTTCACGTTCACGGGCATGCATATTTCCACCGGCTTGGGGGCCATGTATGAGATCGACGACAATCTTTCCGTGATGGCAGAATTCTCGAAGGGTTATCTCTCCGGCAGGGACGCCCAACTTTCAGGAAATAGCAATAACACCGTCAGAAACCTGAGTTTCGATACGGAGCTTTGGGAGGTGTCGATGGTGGGTCGTTTCCGGTTTTACAAAGGAGAGAAGGTTCCGGTCGTGCCATATGTTTTTGGGGGCGGCGCCGTCTTCCACGTCGATCCATGGGCTCGGGATGCTACTGGCCAGCGGCAGAAGCTGTATCCCTTATCCACCGAGGGGCAGGGACTTCCCGGCTATGGGAATGTACCCTTGCACCGCAATACCCTTTTTGCCATGCCATTCGGCGGCGGTATCGAGTGCATGCTCGGCAAGCATTTTCGGCTGGACATCGAAGCGATGTTCCGCAAATCTTTCACCGATCACCTGGACGATGTGAGTACGCAATATCCGGATGCCCTGCTCTTGCTTCAGGCGAAAGGGGCGAAG
>CAJBPC010000801.1 GCA_903957405.1 uncultured bacterium
AAGCGTGTTCGGGACTTGCACCCTATAGCGTAATTACCATGTCCGGCGCACAAAAAAAACCGGATACAATTGTATCCGGCTTGTGGAAAGTTATGTTTGGGGTCAGATCCGGAAGTGCGCAAAAGCCTTGTTCGCCTCTGCCATCCTGTGCGTATCTTCCTTCTTTTTATATGCGCCACCTTCGCCCTTGCTTGCAGCGAGTATTTCGTTGGACAATTTGTCTGCCATGCTGCGGCCGTTGCGCTCCCGCGCAAAACGTATCAGCCATTTGATGCTGAGGGATGTTTTGCGGTCAGCACGTACCTCCGTGGGGATTTGAAAGGTCGCGCCGCCGATGCGACGGCTGCGGACTTCTACACCCGGTGTGACATTTGCCAGTGCTTTCCTCCATACCTCATAGCCATTGTCTCCGGTGATCTTGGAAACCTTGTCTATGGCATCATAAAATATCGTCAGAGACGCATCTTTCTTACCCTGCCACATCAGATTGTTGATGAAGCGGCTCACAAGCACGTCATTGAACTTGGGATCCGGCGCGAGGGGGAGTTTTTTTGCTCTTGCTTTCCTCATTATTTGAGATTTCTTGTTTCCTGATTATTTTTTACCGACGGGCTTCTTAGCTCCTTTCTTATCGCGCTTTGTACCGTATTTCGAGCGGCTCTTCTTCCTGTCCTTAACACCGGCAGTATCCAGACTTCCACGTACGATGTGGTAACGCACACCCGGCAAATCCTTCACACGACCACCACGGATCAGCACGATCGAGTGCTCCTGCAGATTGTGGCCTTCACCCGGAATATAGGCGATCACCTCCAGCTTATTCGTCAAACGCACTTTGGCTACTTTCCGGAGTGCGGAGTTCGGCTTTTTGGGTGTTGTCGTATAAACACGGGTGCAGACACCTCTACGCTGAGGACATGCATCAAGTGCCCTTGATTTGCTCTTTGCACGGATGATCTCCCGGCCTTTTCTAACAAGTTGCTGTATCGTTGGCATGAAACCCTTTTTTGTTCGGGACGGCAAAGGTATGGGTAAAAAAGCAATTTACAAAAAGTGAACATAAAAAAATTGACCGCGAACCGGAAAGCCTTGCCATCAATGCATTCCATACCCATCGCCGGCCGATCTGGATCAAACAGGAAGCATCCATCCGTGGTGGTCAGGCACTCGCCCCTCTTTGATCTCAGTCATGGCGGTGCGAAGGGCCAGTGCCGTTTCGAATGCATCCGGATCAAAAGACATGGACTTTCCCTTGTACGACAATTCCCGGATGAACGATATGCTTGCCGCGGTTCCGGAGCCGAAGACCTCCCGGAGTTGCCCGCTGTCATACGCTTCCGTGATCTCCTCCATCGACACCTGACGCTCCTCCACCTCCACGCCCCACTCGCGGAGCAGCGCGATGACGCTATTGCGGGTCACTCCGCCAAGGATGGTGCCCGCTTCCAGGTCGGGAGTGATGACCTTTTCCCCGATTCGGAAAAACACGTTCATCATGCCGATCTCCTGCACATATTTGTGTTCGTAGGGATCAGTCCACAATACCTGGTCGAATCCTTTTTTCTTGGCTTGCGCCGTGGCATGCATGGCCGCACCGTAATTACCGGCTGCCTTGGCAAAACCCACTCCGCCGGCAACTGCCCTCACGAAATGCTCTTCCACATAGATCCTTTGAGGCTCCATGAAAAATGGACCCGAAGGGCAAAGGATGATCATGAACTTATACGTCTCCGATGGACGCACACCCAGGAACTGGTCGGTGGCGAACATGAAAGGCCGAATATAGAGGGAATGATCGGGAAATGACGGCACCCAGTCCTTATCGACCCGGACGAGCCTGCGCATGCCTTCGATGAAAAGCGCATCCGGAACCGCAGGCATCTCCATGCGCTCGGCAGATGCATTGAACCGCTTCAGATTCTCATGGGGCCGGAAAATGGAAATTCCTCCATCGGCCATTTTAAATGCCTTTATGCCTTCGAAGATGGCCTGTCCGTAATGTATGGCAGATAATGCAGGAAAAAAAGAAACGGGTTGATAGGGTCGTATCACTACATTCTTCCAGACACCATCCTCATAATCCGCCTCCAGCATGTGATCCGAAAAATACTTTCCGAATGGAAGGTTCTCCAATTTGATGTCTTGAAGCTTGGAAGTTTCACCCAAGGTTATCACCGGCTCAAATGCATCATTCATTTCACTCGTTTTTGGAATGCAAAGAAACAAAAAAAGGCTAACCTTTGCAGCCTCTATGCAGGACAATCAAAACGAAACGCATCCCTTGCCGGTAAAGTTGCCGGGGCATATCC
>CAJBPC010000802.1 GCA_903957405.1 uncultured bacterium
GGAGTGACTGGAGTTCAGACGTGTGCTTTCCGATCTCATTCTGTATCCTTTTCTTATAGGTTGCACCCATTCAGTGCCAGAGAGAGGGAATCCCTTCTGAAGTTTTCTTCAGCCCTGAAGATCTCTTCCTGTGCTTTTTGTTCATTGGGGATTTGGATGAAATTCTTGTACCCGAGATATCCGCCAACAATCAGTATGAACGCTGCTGCGGACATGAGGATATTCTTGCTGTTCTTCTCCCAAAAGCCTTTTGCTCTGTTCAAGATCTCGTCTGACTCGATTTCAGGTATGATATTGTCTGCCATATTATTTTTATTTTTTTTGAGGATAAATCCGAAATATACGTGAAACATTAAATTTCTATCGAGATCAATCCGTTATGAACGGGTAGTCTGCCTGGACGTATACGTCTTTCAGCAATTCATCATCTGACGGCCATGGACTTTCTTCCGCGAACTTTACGGATTCATCAACGATTTTTTTTATTTCATCATTGATATCCTCAATTTCCAGTGCCGTCATGTTGAAGTTTGAGAGAAGTTTCTCCCTCACCACTTCTATGGGATCCCGGTCTTTATATTCTTCGACTTCTTCCTTCGTGCGATACTTTTGGGGATCACTCATGGAGTGTCCTTTGTAGCGGTAGGTTTTCATCTCCAGCAGGGTTGGTCCATCTCCCGCCCTTGCTCTTTTGACGGCTCTGGCGACCGCTTCGTGGATGGCTTCTGGGTCCATGCCATCGACGGAGTCGCCCGGCATATCGTAAGCGTCAGCCAGTTTATAGATGTCCACTACGTTGGAAGTGCGCGCCACTGATGTGCCCATTGCGTAGTTGTTGTTCTCACAGATAAAAACTACGGGCAACTTCCAGATCATCGCCAGGTTGAATGTCTCGTGCAGCATTCCCTGACGAGCGGCACCATCGCCGAAGAAAGTCAGGCAGACGTTCTCTGTTCCGTTGTATTTCTCGGCAAAGGCCAATCCCGCTCCGGTTCCGATCTGTGCACCCACAATACCGTGACCTCCAAAGAATCGTTCTTTTTTGCCGAAGAAGTGCATGCTTCCGCCTTTTCCCTTGGAGCAGCCTGTGGCTTTGCCGTACAGCTCAGCCATGCATGCGTTTGCAGAGATGCCCTTTGCGAGGGCGAGTCCATGGTCGCGATAGGCCGTGATGAACATATCATCCGGTTGTGTCGCAGACATGCAGCCTGCTGCAAGCGCTTCCTGGCCGATGTATAGGTGGCAAAAACCACGGATCTTCTGCATACCGTAGAGCTGACCGGCTTTTTCTTCGAACTTGCGCAATAAGAGCATCAGTTCATACCAGTATTTATAAGTTTCCTTGCTGAATTTAGGGGGATTGATCCTTGATGTAGCCACTGAAAACGATTTGAGGGGCAAATATAGTGTGAAAATGCTATTTACAAATTTCATCTCACGGGAGAAATCATCCAAATCTGAACGCTTGCCTTAAGTTTGTGTGAAATATTCCATTGCTAGGACTCCGACAGATATCAATCACCCAATTCCGTAACTACCCTTACGGACATTTCGATTTCTCGGAC
>CAJBPC010000803.1 GCA_903957405.1 uncultured bacterium
CGTCTCGAACATCGCCAACGACATGCTTTATTGTTGCAGGCAATTTCAACAAGTTGAAGTGGCTTGGGGACGACTCAGGAGGCAATGCAAATCCCATGACTTCGGCTCCGACCTCTTGCAGTATGAAAGCCAGCCATGAGCCCTTAAATCCGGTATGGCCTGTGATAAACACCCGCCGCCCTCTAAACGCCTTGAATATCTCGTTGAAATCGGTCACTATTTTCCTTAGCGAGTTGTGTGTAAGTAGCCAGATAGTTGGCGGTAGCCATTGCTTGAGTAAAATGGTTATGGTAACGAGCCAGACCCGACCTACCGAATTCAAGGCGAATATTTTCGTTACGCACTAGGTATTTTATTGCGTCAGCCAACTGATCCACATTTCGAGGCTCCACCAAGATTCCTGTTACTCCGTCCTCGACCTGCTCAGGCGTCCCCGCCAAGCGAGTGGCGATGACTGGCTTTCCAAGCGACATTGCTTCCAGAATGACATTGGGAAAGTCCTCATCTTGAACGGAGGGCAAAATCAACACGTCCAGCGCGGACATGAAATCGACCACGTTTTCTTCCGACCCCACAAGAACAATCGTATCGTGCAAATTGTGTGTGTCGATGAACTCGGCCAATTCCACACGTAACGGACCATCCCCCTCGATCAAAATTTTTACCTCTTGAACTACTGCTGGATCCTCGTCGCACATCTTAGCAACAGCTTCAAGAAGGATCCTGTGACCCTTGCGGCCTATCAGCAAGGCAACCACTCCGAAAACGACCCCCTTGAATTTATCAAGTCCCAATCTATCGCGAGTCTCCGCTAAAGTTGCGGAGCCCGGTCGAACGGATACACCGTTGTGAATCGCTTTTACCCGGGACTTTGGAAGGCCTAGAACGAAGCGCAATTGATTTGCGGCCGCCTCAGAACCGGTTATAAAAAGGTCAACAGAGCGAGCGACCCACCGGTCGATGGGGTAATCCATCCAACGTGAGGGGCGCGTGTAACCAACAGCCAAGTTGTTCACGACCATGAGTACCACCGGAATATTTGCCCATCTTGCGGCGACCACCACAGCCCGTGTCGACAGCGCCCCAGGATAGCCACCGCTATTCACATGCAATATATCAGGCTTTGTTCGCATCAACAATCGATGCAAAAGAACAACGTCATATAAGAACAGTGGATAAATAGAAAGTATCCGAATTGCAGAATTACAAATCTGGGTTACGACTTTTGGTCCACGCATCTGAAATGAAAGGTCACTATCGAGATCAGGAAATGATAAAGGGTCCAGCTTCAATTCACCCTTAACCCGACGCTGCAACCCCTCGGTATACCGTTCTGAACTTCGATAGCTAAAACTGATTTCGAAATTCACCCTAATCTCTGGCGACTCGAAAAAGTTACCAAGCATTTGCTCGCACCCAGCAAAGAAGCTGCAATCCGAATGGTAGTGAAGCTTACGCATGATCTCTGTTCAAGACTTCATCAGCAAAGTTCCTGAATGATTGCACCGTACGCAGCAAGCCGTCTCTCAAACTGGTTTGTGGAATCCAGCCTAGCATCTCTCGCGCTCGGACAATGGAGGCAGAGTAATTCATGACCTCATTCACGCGGTACGGAATAGATCCAAACCGCAGAAGGTCTATGGCCCCTGGTCCGATCATATTAGCCACCATAGTCGCAACATCCCTTATCGCAATGGACTCGCCTGAACCAATATTTACAATCATCCCATTACCACGGTCAACGACCAATAATGCTTTGATAATTGCTTCGACCACATCATCAACATAAACGAAGTCCCTTGTTTGCTCACCCAAGGTTGTTTCGAAGTGACGTCCTGCCAGCAACGATCGGATCAAGGTCGATACAAACATATCGTCGCTCTGACCTGGACCGTAAATTACAGTTGGTCTCAGCATTACTGACGTAAACTGATGCTGATCGCATAACTCCAAGAGGATCTTGGTTACCGCCAGCTTGGAAACGCCATAACCGTTCGTAGGCATCGGGCTCTGTTTTTCGCTATACGGCGGATTAACATTACCGTACTCGTCGCACGTGCCTAAAAAAATCATCCTCTGAAAATTCGCCACTGTCCGGCATGCATCAATTATATTGAGAGATGTCGAGATATTTTCTATATATGCATCCTGACGCTGTACGTTGTCATCTCCTCTGTATTTTGAACTCGCCAAATGAATTACATAGGTAGGCTGCAATAAATCGAAAACACCAAGCACACTATCGCGATCAACAAGGTCGATAGCATATTGGGCACCGGTTGTTTGTTCTAACAATTTTCCAGGACGGACGATCTTCGAGACTCGAGCCCCCCTCGCGATCAAGGTCGCGCTAAGATGCCTGCCGACAAATCCGTTGGCGCCGGTTATTAAAATGTGCTGGCCTATTGTCATTGCAAATCGCTATATTTTCTTTGCATGAACAACGACATTGAGATAAAGTTGCCCCTTATCAGGGAGAATTTTCGTCAAAATAATTGCAATTAGCTGTATCGGAAAGCAAATGAAAAGTGCATAGATACGACCAATCCCCTTTACTCTCGGCATAAGGTTTGTAATTAGATAAACATTGATGAGTATCGCAATCGCCTCCAAAGTGCTGGTATCTCTTTTCAAGGTTTCAATTCTCAATCCTGCTTTTGATAGCAACTCCTCAATACCATATCGGGTAAATCTAAAATAGTCGAATGGCTCTTCGTGTTCTTGATAAAGAAACGGCACAGAAATTACACATCCACATCCCGGCTTGCAGACGCGCGCCATCTCCTTTATCAATGCCAGGGGGTCTCGCACATGTTCGAGTACCTGAGTTGAAAAAACCATTTCAAACGAATCACTCGAAAATGGTAAGTCAACTCCATCATAAAAAAAGTCAGGTTGTTTCATACTCAAGGGACGTCCAGAGTACTTGACATCGACGCCCACATAACTCCCGCGCTTAAATAAATATTCATAGGGTCGATCGCCGCACCCAACATCTA
>CAJBPC010000804.1 GCA_903957405.1 uncultured bacterium
TTAGGCCTGCTGACACCCAGAATTCCGGGGTATTTGTCAGGAAGTTAGCGCTGTCTTTTGCGGTCATCATCAACACGAATACGGCTAGAAAGAATATGAGCCAGTATCCTATGTTCAGGACGATGAGCAGGTCTTTGAAGGTGGTGTCCAGGACCATAAGGGATGCGAGTGCACCGGAGAACAAGACGCCTACGGCCAGTATCATGCCTCGGATCAATTTCCTGTAGGTGCAATTCCATAGCAGGATCATCGACACGCCGAACTCCATCATCAATCCAAGAAGATAGATATTGCTTTGCAGATCTGCAGGTTGTTGAACGACCAAGTTGATGAATACGTTCGTCAACATGGAGACGATGCAGCCGATGAGCATGGCTATGTTGAGGTTATTGAACACGGCTTTGCGAAACAGCAAAAATGCCAATGGTAGGGCCGGGGCAGCGAGTACCCAGGGCATGAGGGCGCCGGAGAGAAAATCCGCAGGGATCAACATGATTTTTGTATTGGGTACTTTCTGCGGTTTCCGGTTCTGGCAAGGGATATTGGACGGGGTGGGTCAATCGACCAGGTTGTTTTTCACGGCGAAGAAGACGAGTCCTGCGGTGTTCCGTGTGCCGAAACGTTCCATCAGTCTGTCTTTGATGGCTTCCACGGTACGCGGGCTTATCTCCATTTTATGTGCAATTTCTGCTGCGGTGTTTTCCATGCAGAGGAGTTGTACCACTTCCTTTTCTTTTTCATTCAGCTGGGTATCCGAGCTGAGGTTAGGAAGTGTTTTGTTCCGGGCATGTGAACGTTTCAGCAGAATGCGATTCACAAAATTGTTCAGGTAGAAGCCTTTGGCACGTACTTCAAGGATGGCCTTTCTTAATTCAGATGGTTCCGCGTCTTTCAGTATGTAACCATTGGCACCATTCTCCATTAGGTGTGCTACGTACCTTTCATCCTCGAACATCGTCAGAATGAGTATCCGGATATCCGGGTACAGCTTACTGACTTGTTTGGTTGCCTCGATGCCGTCCTTGACGGGCATTTTGAGGTCCATGAGGATGACCTCCGGCCTGTATGTTGGCAGGCCTTCGATCAGTTCTTTCCCGTTTCCGGCTTCTTGTACAAACGATATGTTTGTATAGGGCCTAAGAGACAGGATGACACCTTTCCTGAAGATCTTGTGGTCGTCGGCAATGGCAACCCTTATCGGGCCCATGTTTTTGTGGTTTATCAGATACTGAAAAAACGGATCATCCAGAAATCATTTCCGCTTCAATGACGGGGATGTCGATGGTGATCTTGTAGTAAGTCTGTGAGAGGTCTTTTTCAAAGTTAATGTTTCCATGCAATACTTTCATCCTACTTTGAATATTTTTCAATCCAAGCCCAAGGGAGCTTTTATTCATTTTCTGAAAGTCATCTTGTGTGATGCCTCTACCATCGTGGTGAAGGCGCAGGAAGAATCTACCTTCAGAAATATTCTGGGTGATGTGCATGAAGCTGGAGTTGCTGTGTTTCAGGATGTTATTGATGAGTTCCTGCACCACGCGAAATACAAGTAGTTCTTGTTCCGGCACCAATCTTTGGCGGTAATCGTGAAATCTGCAACTGGCATTGATGGCGCCTGTGCCGCTGATTTTCTGGAAGAGGTCGTTGATCGCCGATTCCAAACCGAAGTTCTTCAAGGTTGGCGGCATCAGGCTATGGGAAATATTCCGGATCAGTTGTATGGTATCGTCGATGATCTGCTTGGCGTTGTAGATGCTTTGCAGCTGTGTGCTCATATCCTGTTTGAGGAGATTTTCATTCAGGTAGAGCCTTGCCGTCGCTAACAGTGGTCCTGCATCATCATGAAGGTCTGCAGCGATTCGCTGTCGTTCTTCTTCTTGCCAGCGTATGGACGCATTCAGGAGTATCTTTTGCTGCTCCTCTTCCAATCTCTGCAGCTGCATTTGGTACTTGATGACCTTGCGTTGGTGGAAAACGATGAACACAACCAATGCAATAGCAAGGATCAACATACCGGCCGTACCTATGAAAATCATTTGTGGCACAGTGGAACCGCTGAGCTGACTGTTATTAGCCTGCAACCATATCATATTGTAAATCAAATGATTAGAATAAAATGGGAGCTTTCAATGGGGAGGGAACGTCCCTAAAGGTATTTCACTTCACGGAAAAACCCGTATTTTCTTTTTCAGGTGGAATCAAAAATGCAATAGCGAAGAATAGGTTTCGAAGGATGGAGAAAGTTAGCAATAGAAAATCGAATACTAAACTGAATTCAGGATTTTCAAATTCATTTTGAGAAAAAATGAAAAGAAAGAAAGTACCAGAAAAATAAATTATCATTCCAACTGTTATCCAAAAAGATTGAGTGTTATATAGTAAATAGATTCTAGGATTGTTAATTTTTTCATATAAAAAGCTTATTGAATAAAATAAGACTAATAATGCTGAAAGACCTGTTGGAATTGAGTCAAATGAGGTTATTTCAGAAA
>CAJBPC010000805.1 GCA_903957405.1 uncultured bacterium
ACCCCCACTTCTCAAAACCTACCCCACTTCTCAAAACCAGGGGGACTCTCCAAAAGTGGGGGGCCTTTTGGAGAGTGGGGGGACTTCTCAAAAGTGTACCCACTCTCCAAAACCTGCCCCACTTCTCAAAACCAGGCGGACTTTCCAAAACTGAGGGGACTCTCCAAAACCAGGGACACCCTCGGAGAATAGGCACCAAAATCGTATCACGAACACCAACGAAATCTATTGATTCAGATATTTATCCAATGGAGAAAGCCATGATGCGTTGGACGGAACCCGCTTTGTCTCGGGGCGGTTGCAAACCGTTTAGGATCAAAATGCTCCTGCCGGTGCATTTGACGTTTCTGCGATGTCGGGTATCGGTTCCCAAGCCCCATGCCGACAGATCGGCATGAATGATGATTTGGCTGCGGTTGCGGCCAGACAGGTACCCGCCCCCTATCAAAGCAGGAAGTCCACGATGAAGTACAACACCGACGGACAAAGCAGGCAGCCGAGTCCGGTATAGAAAGTCGCGGTCAATGCCCCGTAAGGTACCAGCTCGGGGTCTGTCGCAGCGAGACCGGCAGCAACGCCACTGGTCGTACCGATCAGACCACCATAGACCATCGCGCTATGCGGATTGTCCAGTCCGATGCGGCCGGCCACCACCGGAGTGATGATCGTGACAACGATCGTCTTGATGACGCCGGTCGCGATGCTGATCGCGATCACATCTGATGAAGCGCCCAGAGCGGCACCCGTCACCGGCCCGACGATGAAGGTCAACGCTCCCGCTCCGATGGTCGTGAAGCTTCGGGCATCCTGGTACCCAAAACCGTATCCGATCAATCCGCCCATGAAGAATGCCACGATGATCCCGATGAAAAGAGATATGATCCCCGCCAACCCGGCCTTTCGGATCTCAGACACACTCGCCCCCATCGCCGTGGCGACAATGGAAAAATCACGCATCATCGAACCACCCAGCAGGGCCAGACCGGCAAACATGCCGATGTCGGAAACGCCTTTCTTGCCGCCGAACAATGCCAGTAAAAGTCCGGCCGTGATGGCGATCGCCGCACCGGGAACCCTCCGCCGGGTGACCTTCTCCGAAAATAAATATGACAGATACATGATGCATCCAACCACGAGGAATGCGAACACGAATCCGTTCCGCTCAATGACCTTTTCGATGATATGCATCAGTTGGATTTAATGGGTTCCGCAACCTTGCGCCTTCCTTTACCAATGGCAGAAACGACCGGCACAAGCAGCATGCAGGCTGCAGTGCCAAAGACACCTGCCAGCAATGCCACCCATCCGCCCGTCAACGCGGCACGCACGTTCTGGATCGAAGACATCGCCACCACCACGGGGATGTACATGGCGCTCCAGAACTGCACGCCCTTCTCGGTTTCCGCAGGCATCATGCCCTTTTGTTTCATCCAATCGCCCAGGAGGATGAGCAGGAGCATGGAGAACCCTACCCCGCCGATATTCCCATCCAGCCCGATCCATTGCGCAAGGCCCTCCCCTATGAACTGCCCAGCCAGGAAACAGCCTGCAAGTATCGCTACGCCATAGATCTTCATCTTGTCAGAAATTTAAATATTAAAAACGCACATGCCCGCATCGGTATGACCTGCGCATGGCATCAGCTGAATAATTGTTTCACTTCGGCCTTGAGGACCTTCCCCATCGTGTTCCTCGGCAGCTCCTCCACATTCAGATACCGCCTTGGCACTTTGTAGGAGGCCATCTGCGCCCGCATCCATCGGTCGAGGTCGGCCGGGTCGGGACCAGGCATGTCGGTGACCAATGCCGCGACAATGCGTTCGCCCCATTCCTCATCGGGGAGCGCGACCACCGCGCAATCCTTTACGCCGGGATGGGTGCGCAGGACCTCCTCTATCTCAAGCGCGGAGATCTTATAGCCGCCAGACTTGATGATATCGACCGAGTTCCGCCCCAGGATCCGGATATACCCGTCCTCGACAACGGCGACATCCCCGGTACGGAACCAGCCATCGGCCGTGAAGGCCTCCTGCGTCGCTTCCTGGCGATTCCAATACCGGGTGAAGACATTATCCCCCCTGACAAGGATCTCGCCGGGCTCGCCTTCGGGAACGGGCAACCCCTGCTCCTCTGCGATCCTGATGTCCACTCCGGGTAACGGCATCCCCACATGCCCGGGCCTTCGCTCCCCTTCATACGGATTGCTGATGGCCATCCCGATCTCCGTCATCCCGTAACGCTCCAGTAGCGAATGTCCACTGATGGCTTTCCACCGCTCCATCACCGCAACGGGCAAAGCCGCAGAACCGCTGACCATGAGCCGGAACGCACGCATGGCAACACTGACGCGATCGGCATCTGCTTCCGAAAGGGTCTCCCAATAAGCAATGAGTTTGAAGTAGATCGTTGGCACAGCCATGAAAACACTCAACCGCCCTTCGAGAAAATACCTAAAAACAGCTTCGCCGGAAAAATCCGGCAGGAACCGGCAGCAGGCACCGCTATATAAAGCACAACATACCACATTGACGATGCCGTGCACATGGTGCAGGGGTAGTACGCAGAGGATCCGGTCATCCCGATGCCAATGCCATGCTTCGATAAGGGTCGACACCTGTGCGTTGAGGTTTGCATGGGTCGTCACCACGCCCTTTGGCTTGCTGGTGGTGCCGCTGGTGTACAGGATCATCGCCATCCTGCCATCTTCCACATGGGGCAGTGCGGCATCCTCCCCGGACACCTCCGCCTCGACCGAAAAAAGCCGAATGCCCTGCTGCACACAGTATGCTTCCAGCATGGGCATGTACCGGACCGAAGCCACCACGGTCTCCGCACCGGTGTCCTCCAAAACATATTGCAGCGAAGGGAAGGGATGCGTGATGCACAACGGCACAGCCACCCCGCCTGCCTGCCATACAGCCCACTGCACTTTGACGTATTCGAAACCGGGATCGACCATAAAGGCGATGCGGCCCTCCTCCAGATCGGAACGACCGTTCAGCAGTAGCCCGGCAAATTCCCTGGCCCCATGAGATAGTGCAGCATAAGTATACTCACGGTCGCCGCAAACGAGTGCGGTCCGCTCAGCGAACAGTAAGGCATTTTCAATGGCACGGAACATGGTCTACAGTTTTATATGTGATGCCTTTTGGCATGCTGATCTGTTGAACATCTGACAATTGGCAACGGCTCCGTCCGCCGAATCGGGAAGCCTGGAGAGCAGGCTCCTACACTTTTTACCTCGATGCATGGAAACAAATGGCGGATCGTCAAACCGGGAAGATTCAGGTTTCAGATATTCGTTTCATTTGTATTTCGTTTAATTAAACTTTTTCAAGAATGAAAGTTTCTCCTACAAAAAAGTGGAGTATTATGAGCAAGCTTCTCTCAATTTTCACTCATTTGTAAAAATATATTCTGATGTTTTGGTAACAGTATTTGTTCATAAACACT
>CAJBPC010000806.1 GCA_903957405.1 uncultured bacterium
AGGAAGGCTATGCCAGTATAGCCCTTACAGGCATCGTTTGTTTGCTGGCAGGGTCCATTGCATGGTATTTTCTGTCAGTGGCACACCCGTTCATCAGCTGGGCGCTTATCATGTTCTTAGTGGCGTTTTTCCTTTTCATCGTCTCTTTTTTTCGTGTGCCAACAAGGGTACAGACCCGGGATGCCTCTTCGGTCATTGCGCCGGCTGACGGGAAAGTCGTCGTCATTGAGGAGATTCATGATGAGGAGTATTTCGGTGATGCCCGCGTGCAGGTGTCGATATTCATGAGTCCGTTGAACGTGCATGTCAACAGGAATCCGGTCGATGGCGAGGTGCTTTACAGCCAGTACCACAAGGGTAAATACCTGGTGGCCTGGGATCCGAAATCATCAACCGAAAATGAACGGCACAGCGTCGTCATCCGCAATGCGAAAGTGACTATTCTTGTCAAGCAGATAGCGGGTGCATTGGCGAAGCGAATCGTCAATTATCTTGACGAGGGGCAGCAGGTGGTTCAGAACGGGGAGATGGGGTTCATCAAATTCGGCAGCCGCGTCGACCTGCTTCTTCCTCCGGGAACAGATGTCAAGGTAAGGCTCGGAGAGGTCGTCAAAGGCGGTGTCACGATCATTGCCAAAATTTGATCATCTCTTGCCCTCCGGTAATTTTTCCCTTTATTCTTCGTTCTTGTATTTTACGCGTCAAGAACAATAATCAGATACCATTTTATGCGCATCACGATCGTAGCCGGGGCCAGGCCGAATTTCATGAAGATAGCACCCATCATGCATGAGATCCATTCGGTGAATGAGCATGGTGCGGGTTTGCAGGTACGACTCGTACATACCGGGCAGCATTATGACAAAAAGATGTCGCAGGACTTCTTTGACCAGCTAGGTATTCCTGAGCCGGATGCAAACCTTGCCGCCGGTGGCGGATCTCAGGCAGCACAAACCGCTGCGATCATGGTCGGTTTTGAGCAGGACCTGATTGATCATCCGGCTGATATTGTCGTGGTTGTCGGTGATGTGACATCGACAATGGCCTGCGCCATCGTCGCCCAAAAGCTTCAGACAAAAGTCGCACATGTGGAGGGCGGGATCCGCAGTGGGGACTGGAACATGCCGGAAGAGATCAATAGGATCGTAACAGACAGTATTACGAACTATTTCTTCACGACTTCCGAATCGGCAGGTGAAAACCTCAGGAAGGTCGGGATAGATGCTTCCGCCATCTATTTTGTTGGAAATACCATGATCGATACGCTCCAACGGCAGATGAGTCATTTTCAGAAGCCTGAACTTTGGGATGCTTCTTCACTTGAAAACGGCAGATACCTGGTCATGACGCTGCATCGTCCTTCCAATGTGGACGATCCGCAGACACTGAAGGGCATCATTGACATCCTTGAAGAACGCCTCATGGATATTCCGGTTGTCTTTCCAGTTCACCCCCGTACCCGTAAGAACTTTGAGCGATTCGGCCTATCCACCCGCAACATCATTCTTTGCGAACCGCTTTCGTATCTTGAATTCAACTACCTCGTCTGTCATTGCAAAGGGGTCATCACAGATTCCGGGGGCATCACGGAGGAAACCACAGTCATGGGCATACCATGCATCACGTTGAGGGATTCCACGGAGCGACCTGAGACCTGTACCATGGGTACTAATGAGCTCATAGGCTCTGATCCTCAAAAGCTCAGGGATGCGATAGATTTGCTGCTTTCCGGAAACTGGAAGAAAGGATCGATTCCGCCACTGTGGGATGGGAACGCTGCCAAACGGATTGTAGCGCATCTTATGGCCTTGCGTAAAGTCATTTGATCCCACTATCAGGTGTAACAGGATCTGCAGTTCTCACACAATTACCGCGCTGATGCGTTCACGCCAGGCTTTTCACAAGCATCGTGGTGTCTGCCGAAGAACCCATTGCTGACAAATCTGTCAATTGTTCTGTTTCCGGAGCAGGAGCCTTGCGATATAATCGGCCTCTTCTATCGAAAGGTCGTGGTAGAGGGGCAGACAGAGAATTTTTGAGGCGATGTCTCTGGAGATGGGACAA
>CAJBPC010000807.1 GCA_903957405.1 uncultured bacterium
CAAATGATCTGCGACGGAAAAATGGACAAAGTGAAGATCGATTTCAAACTCACGCTCAGGCCATCACTTTGAGAAACCAGGAGACTTCAACGGACCAAATGATGGACTTCATCTCAACTTTGGCGGAGTTGCCGCTCAAACATTTGCCATACCCATCATACATGAAGGACAAGGATGCCAATCAGTCGTTACCTGCCTATATTCATATCGAAAAAACAGATGCCATATGAGCAAGAGATCATGTATCAAACCATTCATGCTGGCTGTAAGCATGTTCAGTGCGGCAGTCACATTCGGACAACAAAAAGCGGCCCTGCCATCCGACCGCCTCATGCCGCTACAGGCAGGCGCATCTCGGATAGAAGGTTATTTGGGTGGCAAGATCGACCTGTGCATCCACAACGGAATCATGGGTCGCGACTTCAACCTGTACCTAAAACCCTTCATGGACCGCAACGATGATCCCAACAAATGGCAGGGTGAATTCTGGGGCAAATGGTTCACATCCGCAGCACTCGCGCACCACTACGCTCCGGTCACCCGGTACCGTGAAATCATCGACGAAGCGGCTGATGGTCTCGTGAAGACACAGGATGATAAGGGTAAACTCAGCACGTACACAAACGACTTCGGGGACTGGGATATTTGGGGAAGAAAATACGCCATCCTCGGTCTGGTAGCGCACTATGATGAAACGGGTGACAAGAGATCCCTGGCAGCTGCGGCACGCTCAGTCGACAACCTGATAGAAGTGGCAGGACCCGGCAAACGCAAACTCACAGAGACGGGCCTGTCACTCCTGGAGGCATTATCGTCCAGCTCCGTACTGGAGCCTGTGGTATTGACATATCGACGCACAGGCGAGAAAAAATACCTCGACTTCGCAAAACACATCGTGAAGCAATGGAGTGAACCAAACGCCTATAATGCGCGTGGCATGAAGCTCGTAGAAGATGCACTGGCAGGCATCGACCCCATCTTCATTTCAGCTCCGAAAGGATATGAACAGATGTCATGCTATGAAGGCCTTTGTGAACTCTATCGTGCGACCGGAGAAAAAAAATACCTGGATGCAGTCGTGCGATTTGCCAACAAAGTACGTGAAAAAGAAATCATGATCGTCGGTTCGGGCTCCAGTGGAGAACTTTGGTGCGATGGCAAGATGAGGCAGACGGAAATGCTGGAACAAACCATGGAAACCTGCGTGACCGCAACATGGATGAAACTTTGCCACCAGCTGCTCCGGCTCACGGGAGATCCCGTATGGGCCGACGAGATGGAAATATCCCTGTACAACGCATTACTCGGCGCCATGACGGCTGACGGCAGCTGGTGGGCATACTTTTCACCGCTCACCGGCGAAAGGGTACCCAGCCACATGCAGGTACCGAGCTGCCAGACAAGTTGCTGCGTGGCAAATGGCCCTCGTGGCCTCATGACAGTGCCCGCATGGTCGGTCATGTCAGCCGAAAAAGGCCCGGTCATCAACCTATACGAACAGGGGCAATGGTCTGTGCCAGTTTCCGGCACAGGGGTTGTCACGATCCGGCAGGAGACGACTTACCCGCGTGAAGGATCTGTAAAGATCTTCATCCGTCAGGCAAACACAAATAAATATACGATCAAACTCCGCATCCCTTCATGGAGTCAAAAATTTAAGGTATCCGTGAACGGTAGTCCTGCCGGGATTCGAACGGGTGGATGGCTGACGATAGAACGCACCTGGAAAGATGGCGATATCATCGACGTGGAAACAGACATGCGAGGACGGGTGATCAAGGCACCGGGCAATCCGAATCACATGGCAGTCATGCGGGGTCCGGTGGTACTATCGATCGACAGCAGGTTGGTAAATGCCGATGACCGGAACCTATGGCTGCTGCACGAAGGATACCAATGGAAATACGACAAGGCATGGAAGATCGACTACGCACTCCTGAAGCCGGTTTCATCCTTCCCGGACGTGATGTACATCGACCTGAAACCGGTGAAATCACCCAACGGCATCTGGATGGCTTTCGAAGCGCCATTTCTCTTACGCCCTACACACTTCGTGAAACACGAAAAAACATCCCTGCTGCTATGCGACTACGCTTCCGCCGGTAATAAATATGAATCCTCAAACCCCTTTCGTGTGTGGCTGCCACAACCGCTGTATTTGCGAACAGCCTACCCGCCGGAAGCATGGAAATCTCTCTACCAGCGGGAAGATAAAAGACCGGGCATCCCCCTGACGCAGGTTTCGAAGGAATGAATCCGTGGAATGATGCGGAGCTCATGCACATTACTTTGACCTGCTTCTCATATCATTACGCCATCCCATACACCTGTGATGCGTCCTGATATGAGAAGCAGGAAATTTAGCAGACAGGAGCACTTACGCAGCCTGTCCTGACCATGTAGGGTTGCAGGCAGGTGACATCAGGAAATAAACAATGATTTCAGTAAGTACAGGAAGGTCGATCCAATGATATGACCGTGGAGATCAAATCCAATTTGTACATTAGCTAACATAAATTAAAACAGAAGCTGCCATGTTCATTTTCCTCCACCGTGCCTTCCCCTACTTCCTATCCCTGATCCTCTCCCTTCAGGTATCCGCACAGCAGTTGCGCGTCGCATCCGTATTCAACCACCACATGGTCATACAGAAAGGCGCACACGCTCCGGTATGGGGGCATGCGTCTCCCGGCACCATGGTGACGGTCGACTTTGCAGGATACAGAACGGCTGCAAAAACAAATGCGGATGGACGATGGATGGCACGCATGCCGATGCTCGATTACGGAGGGCCCTACGACATGAAGGTCTTCGCCAGGGATACGGTCGTGCTTAAAGATGTGATGGTCGGAGAAGTATGGCTGGCATCCGGACAGTCGAACATGGAATGGTCGATGGGCATGGGCATCGGTCCGGATACGGAAAAGGAAATCGCTGCCGCCAGCTATGAGCACATACGGTACTACGTCGTCCCGCACAAGACAAGCATTGTGCCGCTCGAAGACACCGAAAAGAGCGAATGGCTCAGACTGACGCCGCAAACAGCCCGACACATCTCTGCCGTGGCCTATTTCTTTGCACGCGATCTGCACCTCGATAAAAAGGTTGCCGTGGGCATCATCAGCTCCTCCTGGGGCGCCACGAGCGCGCATACCTGGATGAGCGGCGAGATGCTGGCCACGCATCCTGACTTCAGGAAACCCGTCCTTGCACTCGACCGCGATCCGAAAAAATGGGAAGAGACCGTATACAGAAACCTGGAGAATGACCGCACCCGCGACAGCCTGGCGGCTGCAAGCGATGCGGGCATCAAGGCCGGAGTGCAGACACCCGGATATGCTGACAGCGCCTGGAAGCGGATCACTTATCCCCTTAACATGGACAAGGCCGGAAAGCCCGGATTCTGGGGCATCAGCTGGTTCCGGAAGACCTTCGACGCATCTTCGGTCATGCGTGGCCGTAAGGCTTCCTTGCGCATCTTCCTGCGCGGACGGGAATCACAGGTCTTCCTGAACGGAAAACCTCTCGGCAAGGTCGACAATCCAGAACAGGAAGTGACATTCGACATCCCCGCAGGTCTCCTGAAAGAGGGACGGAACACCCTGGCGATAAGGCTCTACCACCACTGGGGCATCGGTCTGGTCGGCAATGAACAATCAGATCCTGTCATCGAGTTGGCAGACAAAAAAGCATCCGTGTCCCTCAAAGGCGAATGGCGGTGCAACAACGAGATCGAAGCCGCAGTTCCGCAGATGCAGGGCTATTACAACCAGCTCACCGTACAGTACAACGCCCGCATCGCACCGATCATCCCATATGGCATCAAAGGCGTGATATGGTACCAGGGCGAAAGCAATGCCAGCAGGGCTTATCAATACAGGTCCCTATTCCCCTTGGTAATGCAGGACTGGCGCATGCGCTGGCAGCAGGGGATCTTCCCGTTCCTGTTCGTCCAATTGGCCAACCACAAAGAAAAAAAGACCCTACCGGCGGATGATGCCGTGGCCGAACTCCGGGAGGCTCAGGCAATGACATTGTCACAACCCGCCACAGGAATGGCCTGCGCCATCGACATCGGTGACCCACTCGACATCCATCCCCGCAATAAACTAGACGTCGGGAAAAGACTCTATCTCTCCGCAAGGAAAGTCGCCTATGGAGAAGACATCGTTCATGCCGGACCCATGTATGAATCCCACCGAGTCGAAGGTGACAGGATCCGCATCCGATTCTCCTCCTTGGGCGGCGGACTGGTGCTGAAGAGCGGAACCGTGCTGAAGGGATTCTCGATGGCGGGAAGCGACAGGATCTTCAAATGGGCAGAGGCCGTCATCGATGGGGAGTCCGTGCTCGTACACTGCCCCGGGATGGCAAAGCCCGAAGCTGTGAGGTATGCCTGGGAATCCAACCCCGATGGCAATCTGTACAACAAAGAGGGGCTTCCCATGGTCCCCTTCCGCACGGATGCATATAAGCTCCTCACGGAGTGATATGCCTCCGTGCCATGAAAAAAAGACAGGACAACATCCGTATTTTTTGTAACATCGGTATTTTTGCACCTGCACTGCCCGGTAACAGGCCCGTGTGAAAAATCCGTTCGTATCAAAAGAATGTTTTCCTGATGATCCTTCAGCAGATAGATGTGCTCGACGAGATAGACCTAGTGAGGTTCCGAAAAGAGTATCACGAACCTAAAAAACCACTGGTACTCAAAGGACTCGCCCGACAATGGCCGGCATACGAGCAGTGGGACTGGTCGTTGTTGCGCAAAGAAGTGGGGCACTGCAAAGTGGCGCTCTACAACAACGTCAAAAGCGATGCATACACCCCGATCAACGCTGCAGACGACTATAAGACCTTCGGAGAATACATCGACATGATCGAAAAAGGACCCGCGGAATGGCGGATATTCCTCTTCAACATCTTCGAACACGCCCCGCAGCTGAAAGCGGATTTCACCTGGCCGGAAGACCTGATGACAGGTTTCGTCAAGCGCTATCCGATGCTGTTCACCGGAGGTGAAGGGAGCATCACCCATATGCACTTCGACATCGACCTGAGCCACATCATGCACACGCAGTTCATAGGTCGAAAAAAAGTACTGCTGTTCCCCCATGAGGAACAACACAAACTCTACCGAAAACCTTATGAAGTATTGAGCCTGGTCGACTTCACACACTACGATCAGCCGGATAGCAGGATCGACTTCGACAGATTCCCCGCCGTGAAACAGGCAAAGGGATATGAGGTCGTGCTCGGGCATGGCGACACGCTTTTCATGCCCGCCGGATACTGGCACCACATGGAATATCTTGAAAGCGGTTTCGCCATCAGCCTCCGCGCAATGCAATCATCCCTGACAGGCAAACTGAAGGGACTGTCAAACATCCTGTTCATGCGGAACATCGACACGCTTTTAAAAAAAACACTCCCGCATCCCTGGTACAACCATAAGGAACGCCTCGCCCATGAACGGGCCAAAAGCCACACCGCCTGATGAATGGCGGGTTGTGTTCGGATCATTCCGAGCACGCCTCTGTCGGCCCGCAGCCCGGGTAAGGCCATGCACGATGCATGGCCTTGAAACATTCGAGTCCAACCCCTTATACCGTATATTTACAACAAGCATGAAACTGATTTATCTCGTCATTGCCCTGTCGGCGTGTATCGCCGGCCAAGCGCAGGACCTAACAATCCTCAAGGACAAACAACTCGATAGCGCACGGAGATCCCTTTTGCAGTATGATACCATCCCGAAAAACGTATCGCTGAAGGACATCGTCATCAAGGGCAAAAAACCCCCGGTATCCTTCCGCATCGACCGACAAGTGTTCCAGGCATCGGCATACGCCAATGCGGCCAACGGAAGTGCGGTCGACCTGATCAAAAACCTCCCGTCCGTCACCCTCAACGGCCAGGGTGAGATCAATGTCAGGGGATCTTCCAGCTTCCAGGTATTGGTCAACGGACGACCCACGCAGGGCGACCCGGCTTTCGTACTCGGACAAATACCCGCCTCTCAAATTGATAACATCGAGCTGATCAGCAGTCCGGGTGCGGCGTATGATGCCGACGGGAAAAGCGGGATCATCAATATCATCACCAAGTCCGCGCCAGAAAAAGGCCTCGTGGTGCAATCCAACCTCATGCTCGGCACCCCTGCGATCAATAACTTCGGCAATACGCGCTATGAACAGCTGCAGCGCGGTGCGGCGGACATATCCGTCTCGTTTCAAAAAGGAAGATGGGATTTCAGCAGTGGCGTCAACTACCTGCGCAACGACATGGCCGGATACCGGGAAGGGGATGTCAACACCACCTACGCCAACCGGTTCACCACCTTCCCATCCATGGGAGAAAGAAGTTTCCGCCGCTACAACTACGGCGGTCGCGTCGGAATGGCCTACGAACCCAACGATAAGACCAGGCTAGAGTCCGCTTTATACCTCGGCAAGAGATTCCAAAGCCGGGTGGCGGACCTATTGTATGACAACACCCACAAGGACCTTGCAACAGGCCAGGTGACCTCATTCCGGTATTTCAACGAGAACACTCAGGACAAAGAAGGCATCTTCACCCTGGCAAGCATCGGATCATCCCATAAGCTGAGCCGGACGACCAGCCTCCAGTTTTCGGCGCAATACGAAGGTGCAAACCTGAAAGGAGTCACCACCAACCACAACCTTTCATATCCGGGATTGGATATCGACTATCAGGAGACCGTCAACCCGTCAGAAAATCCATTAAAAGCATACCGCCTCAAGGCCGACCTGGTGCACCGCAACGGTACCAAGAGCCTTCAGGGTGGATATCAGTTCAGGTATGACACCCAGGAAGGGGATTTCAGATACTTGTACCGTGACTATGGAAGCACGGCATTCGTTACGGATCCGGCATTCACCAGCACCATCACGGTGCAGAACCACATCCATGCCCTGTATGCGCAGTATGCGGATGAAATCGGTCCATTAGCCTACCAGGGCGGGCTTCGCATGGAGACAATGCACAGGAGTCTTCAGACAAAAGCATCTGCAGGGACGCAGGAACTGGACCTCGTGAATCTCTTCCCATCAGCACTGCTGCGCTACAAATGGAACGAAAAAACAACCATCAAGGCATCCTATGGCAGGCGCATCAAACGAACCAACAACTTCGAGCTGAACCCTATACCGGAAAGGGAACACTCAGAAACCCTCGAACAGGGCGACCCGGCCCTGCTGCCGGAACTGACCGGAACCTTCGAGGCGGGAATAGAACGGCGAATGGGTCGGGGCAGCCTCGCCTTCACGCTGTACCATCAGCAGATAAAAAATCCGATCCAACGGGTCAACAAAGTCTATAACGACACCATCCTCAGCAGGATCTACACCAATGCCGGTCGTGCTTTGCAGACAGGCGCAGAGGCAAGCTTCAGCTACAAGGTCGGAAAGGCATGGCAGGTGATACTCGGGGGAAATGTGTACAAATACCGCATCAATGGCACCCTGTTCGGAGGCACGAACGAACTCAGCAACAGCAGTTGGGTGTATTCCATCAACAGTGTGCAGACCTTCAGCATCAAAGAAAACTGGTCGGTTCAGTTCAGCGTCAACTACCTCTCACGACGCGCCACCCTGCAGGGAGAAGACGACGCATTCCTATCCCCAAACCTATCCGTGAAGAAGACCACAAAAAACAATCGCGTGACGTTCATGGCACAGTGGTTGCACATAGACGCCGGCCTCGGGATCTCCAACCGGCAACGCATCAGCACCTGGGGCGCTGATTTCTACAATACGACACTGTACATCTACGAACCCGACCAGCTCCAGTTCTCCGTTGGCTTCAACCTGAGCCGAAAGAACCGGAAGATCATCCTGCCGCAAAGCGAGATGGCGGAAAAAGAGTTCTGACGCAAGAAAGCAAACAGACTGAACAGATCAACAATTCCCGATCCGAGATGGATATGCCACAGGCCGCATCAAGGATAAGAAGATGCCGATCAGCTGTATTTGTATAGACTGAAATCTGAGGGATTCAATGACAGCCAGAAAGACCGATGCCCCGGCAACATGGCCAGGGCATCGGTATCATTGCTACACTACACGATGAGGTCAATCCGGTATCTTGTCCAATGCCGGCTTATTGGTCTCACTGCCGGAATATCCGAGATTCTGGTTGATCTGTCCATTCGGATTAGCGAGTATGGATGTCCGTGGGATCGGCCAAAGTGCATGGTAAGGGCTGATCGTATATGCATCACCGCGCACATTTTTCACATTCTTCTGGTAGAAATAATTCTTATCCATCAGCCTGTCGTACCAAAAATTCGAGGTGTGGAAATTAGCGGCATTGTAGGTCTTGCCCTTGTAGGATTTTCCCGTTTTGGCAAAGATGAATGCCATGCGGGTGAGCTCGGTTTTCCTTGCCTCCTCGTAGTAGAGTTCCCTGCCGCGCTCGTCGAGGATGGTGCCGAGGTCAACCTGAGCAGCGGTGTACGGAGAACATTTCGCCCTCATGCGGACGGCATTGACATCTACCGCAGCATTGGCCGCATCTCCCTTCCACCAGTATGCTTCTGCACGGATGAGGTAGGTCTCCGCCAGGCGATAGACGTACCAGTCTGAATTTCCACCCTGCCATGGGGTGCGGATCTGGTCGGGGATATAGAGTTTGTAATGCGGCCAATCGTACCATGTCCGAATGGTATCCCCGCTTGACACCAGCAAGCTGCCGGTGGGGCCGAATTTCTGCAGACGCTTACCATACCACACATTATTTCCCTTTAGGGCGGGGTTGTTGTACACCAATTGCTCCATGGTCATCCAGTTTCCGGAAAGGGTATCATGGCGAAGATCTTTGGGATCATCCCAGATGTCGGTGGTGGAGTATGGGGTGGCGCGGCAACGGCCGATGCCTCGACCATACAGTGTACACATGTCAAATTCCACACCGAAGTTGGGGGTCATGCCCACCTTTCCGTCGGGGGTGAGGATGGTATTGACGGAAAAGAAAGGCACGGCCTGCCGCATGGAAGTTGTTCCGTTGACCACGGCATTCTGGTCTCCAAATCGATCGGTGACCAGAAAAAGCGCCTCGCTATTGGCGGCGATGGACTTGTTCAGCGGGCGGTGCAGATCCCAGATCACATTCTTGCGTGCATCGCTCGACTCGGTGCCGAACCGATTTTGCATGAGCCTGTAAGATCCGTTGTTGATGACTGCGGAAGTAGCGGTGATGGCCTCGTCGAATAGACCGAGTGAGAGGCATACCTTGGCCAGCAGATGGTACACCGCACCTTTGTTCACATCCCCCTTGTCCTGTACCCATGGCACGACAAGGGCTGCGGAGTCCAGTTCGGTTTTGAGGCGTTGCAGGATCACATCACGTTTGACGGTCGTGAAATCCAGCTTGGGTTCCTTGATCTCGCGGAAGGATGTGGGTATATCTCCAAACTGGTTCACCAGGCGGTAATAATTATATGCCCGGTAGAAGAATGCTTTTCCCTTGATGACATCCTTGGCCGACTGGTTGAAGTCAGCATCCGGTAGTCGCGAAATGATCGTATTCGCCAAGCGGATGCCCACCCATGCCTGATCCCAGTACCAACCGATGCGGTTGAAATCTCCGCTGTTGAGATTGGCATCGGGGGTTATCAATAGATTCATGTTCACCGCCGGGCCGAACTTATCGGTCGTGCCTTCAATGGCCATTTCTGAGAAGATATTCTCCGTGATGATCGGCGCCCCGTCCTGGTACCATTCAGGTCGAATGTTGTTGGCACAGGAAGCCAATGCAGCCTTGAAGCCCTGTTCGTTGACCATGGTATTCTCCGGCACGAACAGCGACGGGGTTTCCGGTTCCAACCAGCTTTTCTGGCAAGAGATGCCTGCGACCATCAGTGCGATGACCAGGCTTCCGCATACATATCTGTTGAAAGATCGTTTCATATGGAAAATTTTGATGTGGCAATTCGATTATAAAGTGAGATTCAGACCGAAGTTGATGATCATCGGGGTCAACCCTTTGTTCTCAGGATCGAAATATTCCCATGGTGATGCGACGAACGCGTTCTGTACGTTGACGTACATCTTGAGTCCCTGTATCTTGTAACGGCTCATCACTTCTTTGGGCACCGTGTAGGCCACGCTGATATTATTCAGTCTGACGAAGGAGGATTTCCGCCACACATTAAAGGCCACAGTACCACCGGCCGCCGACATCATCTTCGCATAGTCGTTGATAGGGTTCGTAGGAGTCCAGTACGGACGCTTGTAGAACTGAGAACGATCATAGAAAAGATCCACATTCTTCGCTTCATTGAGCTGGCTCATTTGACCGATCCGGCCATAGAGCGCGAAGGACAAGTCCCAATTTTTATAGAGCGTGAACTCGTTCCTGAAGTTGAAGGATACCCTCGGAGTGGTCTGTCCGAGGAACATGCGGTCGTCGATGGTATACTTTCCATCACCATTGAGGTCCTGCAACCTGAAGTCTCCCGGTGTGAAACCAAATGATCTGGCCTTGGCATCATCTGCCGTCTGCCATACACCCGTGACATTGTAATCAAAAATATCACTGATCTGTTTTCCGATGAACCATCCGTTGGCGATATCATCCTTCTCCACATAACCGGTGATCTTTCCGGTGGCGTCCACCACGGGCACCGGCCCATAGAGTTTCACGATCTTGTTCCTGTTGGTCCACAAGGAGAAACCGGACCGCCAAATGAAATTGGTCCGTTTCATGTTCGTACTGTTGAGCATGATTTCAAAGCCCCGGTTGTCCACCTGTCCAAGGTTGGCGATGACATTGGTGAAGCCCGTCATGATCGGAAGGGTACGGTTCACCAGCAGGTCGTTGGTGGACCGATCGTACCAGTCGATGGAACCGCTGAGGTTACCACGCAAGACGGAAAAGTCCATTCCGATATTTATAGAACGGTTGCGTTCCCATTTGAGCTTGGGATTGGCCATATTGGATGCCTGTATACGGCCGATGCCGTAACGGGTCCCGCCCGGAGTGATGTACTCATAACTGCCGGATGAAAGACCAGCGAGCGCGGCATAGCGACCGATCTCCCGGTTGCCATTCTCACCGTAGGAGAACCTTAACTTACCATAATCCAGATACTTCGAAAGCCCCTTCATGAATTTCTCATCGGTGAAGATCCAGCCGAAGGCGGCTGATGGGAAGAACGCCCGTCGGTTCTCCAGACCGAAGGCCGAATACCCGTCGCGTCTACCCGTGACCGTGAGCAGGTATTTACCTGCGTAGGAATAGTTGATGCGTCCCATGAGTGCATCCGCTGTGGCATACTGGTCGTCGTTGGTGACCACCACGGTCCGGGCTGCCTGGATATTATTATACCCGAGGTTGTCATTGGGAGAGAAGTTCTCTGCATTGACACGGCTATACCAGTTCTGAAACTTCTCGGCGTTGATGAGTGTCGTCACTTCGATGTTATGCTTGCCGATCGCTTTGTTCCATCCGATGATATTATCGAGCTGCCATTGGAAGATGTTGTTGTCTTCTCTAACGGCAATGCCTCCGCGCACACCCACCAGCGGATGCCCTGAAGAAATATGGTTATAATTCTTATACCACTCCAGACGCGGGGTGAAATTCGACTGATAAAAGAAACCGAGCGGCAGTTTCCCCTTCACATAGATCGAACCGAACAGGGCCATGGTCTTCTGCGAACGCCTTCTGTAGTTGATGTCGAGGAATGGGTTGGCGTTATTTCCCGGGTCATCATTGGTGCTGGGCCGCAGGGTGATCCCGTCATCCGCATACAACTGACCGTAGGGCGTGGTGCGGATCATGTCGCCCAGTGTCACGGAATAAGGACTCTCGTCCCGGTCGGAGAACTGCATGTTCGTCCCGAAAGTCAGGAATTTGGCGATGTTCGCCTCAACGTTCACCCTGGACCTGAAGGTCTTGTATTTCTCCCCGACGGCGAGGCCTTCGTTCTCCAGATACCCAAAGGATGTGTAATAGTTGAAATCATCCTTTCGGCCACTCACGGCAACCGTGTAGTCCTGACCCTTCGATTCACGATTATACATCTGGTCCTCCCAGTCGACGATATTCCCGGCCTTGTAATTCTTCACCTCCACATTAGTAAGGCGAAGGCGGTTCAGCCAGATATCAACGGGATCTCCCGTGGCACCGGTAAGGGCCTTCCATTGGTCAACCGACATGCCCGCCGGGAGTTTGGAGGGATCGGTGAACTGGTACTGGATGCCTGGCCTGGAAGTGGAATCGAATCCCCGCATGCTCCACAATACATCGGTACGCCAGTTTATGAACTCATCCGGCTTGAGCAGCTGCGGATATTGCGAGATGCGGTTGAGGTTATAGTTCGCATTCATCGAGATCTGAGGCTTTCCACTGCGCCCACGCTTGGTGGTGATCAGGATCACCCCATTGGCAGACCTTGCGCCAAACACCGCGGCAGAACTGGCATCCTTGAGGATGTCAATGGTCATGATATCATTGGGGTTGATATCATCCAGCGAACCCGGATAGATCACTCCGTCCACCACCAGCAAGGGTGAAGTGGATGCGATCAACGAACCCCGTCCACGCACCAGAAGGCTGCCACCGCCCTTGGGGCCGGCATTCATACCCACGTCCAGACCGGGCGCATTGCCCCGCAACATATCCTGCACCGAACGGGGATTCTCGTTTTCGAACTGGGTGGCTTTTACCTGCGCGACAGCTCCTGTCAGATCCTTTTTCTTCTGGGTGCCGTACCCCACGACCACCACTTCCCCAAGCTGGTTCTGCTGCTCCGTGAATGACACGATGATCGGACCGGATACATTCTTCAGCGAGATCTCCCGGGAGGAATATCCTGCATAACTCACGACGAGTGTCGCATTGTCATCGACATCCCTGAGGAAGAAATCTCCATTGGCATCGGTCACCACGGCTCTCTTTGTCCCTTTGATCCCGACCGTCGCTCCGGGTAATGGTTCATTCTTACTGTCAGTGACCCTGCCCCTGACTTCGATGGGAGGCTTGAAAGCATAGGGGAAATGCATGTCGGCGGAATAGGCGCCGGATTGTGACAATGTCGTACATGCGATCAACACCGTCAACGCCATCAAGCATTTCCGAAGAAACGCCGAAGATGTTTTCAAAAACATGATAAACAGTTAATTGGGTTAATTAATCAATATGACTAAGCAAATAGTCACAAAAGTTAATGAACAAATCTGTCCATTTTAAAAAAAAATCAGAAAAAAAATTGCATGCAGCGATTTAATCAGTGAGATTGTCTAAAGCGGTCTGAAGAGGAAAAGACTATTCAAAAGGGCATAAAATGCTGCCCGGCATCACCATGAATGCTGACATCCGCATGTCCTTAAACCCGAAATGCATCAGCCGAGGAGATCCCTCACCACCTTTCCATGGACATCCGTGAGTCGGAAACGCCTGCCCTGGAATTTATACGTGAGCTGTTCATGATCGATGCCCATGAGGTGCAGCAGGGTGGCCTGGAAATCGTGTACATGGACGGGGTCCTTGACGATATTGTAACTGAAATCATCCGTCATCCCGTAGTTGAAGCCTTTTTTCACTCCGGCACCTGCCATCCACATGGTGAAACAACGGGGATGATGGTCGCGGCCGTAATCGGTTTTGGAGATCTTCCCTTGGGAGTAGACCGTCCGGCCAAACTCACCGCCCCATACCACCAGCGTATCCTCTAGCATTCCCCTTCGTTTGAGGTCTGTGACGAGGGCCGCGGTTGGCTGGTCGATCTGCCGGCACTGCTGCGTGATATTATTCGGCAGACCGCCATGATGATCCCATCCCTGGTGGTAGAGCTGCACGAAGCGAACATCCTTCTCCAGCAGTTTGCGGGCAAGGATGCAATTGGCGGCATAGCTGCCCTTATCGCGGCTGGAAGGTCCGTAGAGGTCAAAAACCTCATCCGGCTCGCCGCTGGTGTCCATGACATCCGGGACGGAAGTCTGCATGCGGAATGCCATCTCGTACTGCGCGATCCGGGCCGAAACCTCAGGGTCGGCCCATTGCTGGTGCTGGAGTTCATTAAGTTGCCGAAGATGGTCGAGCATCTCTCTCCGGTCTTCACCGTCATACCCCTCCGGATCCTTGAGGAATAGGACGGGATCTTTCCCTGAACGGAACTGCACCCCCTGGTGCTCAGACGGCAGGAAACCATTTCCCCAAAGCCGGGCATATAGTGGCTGATCCTTGGAAGCATCCTTTGAAATGAGGACGATGAAGGCCGGCAGGTTCCGGTTCTCAGAACCAAGACCGTAACTGAGCCAGGACCCGATGGAAGGTCTGCCCGGCAGCTGATGGCCAGTCTGGAAGAATGTGATGGCCGGGTCGTGGTTGATCTGTTCCGTATGCAGGGATCGTATCACGCAGAGTTCATCGACGACCTGCGCCGTATATGGCAGCAACTCGCTGACCCATGTCCGGCTCTCGCCGTACTGGCGGAAGTCATATGCCGATGGCACCAACGGCAACGCCGCCTGGTTGGCACTCATGCCGGTCAGCCGCTGCCCCTTGCGGACGGATTCCGGGAGCTCCGTACCATAGAGTGCACGCAACCGCGGCTTATGGTCGAAGGTCTCTATTTGTGACGGCCCCCCGGCCATGAACAGGAACACCACCCGCTTCGCCTTCGGTGCGATCGATGGCAGCATCGACAGGATCCTATCCTCCGGCGTAGCCGCACTTGCCCCAAAGGGTGATAGGAGTTGTTGCAGGGCGACCGCACCCAACCCCATCGCCGTGCGGCTGAGGAAATCCCGCCGGTCTCCGCAATGGTAGAGGGGATCAAGATCCTTCGAGGCAAATCTTTTCTTGTCGGGGTGATGTCCCATGGGTTATCGTTTCGTTAGCGTGGCGTCAGCATTCATGATGGTACTGGCAACAACGGCATAGGCCGCAACAACCGACGCCTCCGCCTGTTCATCTACCTTGAACATTCCAGCGGCAAGCCAACCCGCTGTTTTTCCGGGATCGGCCCTGAACCTTGCCCGTTGTGCTTCATGGAGCGAGGTGAGGATCTCCGTTTCTTTTTCCGAGGGCGACCTTCCCGTGAGTGCCCGGAATCCCATGCGTATGCCGCCTGACACCGTTCCGACCCGGCTCATCCGCTGTCCGAGAGCTTTCGATGCCTCCAGATAGGTCGGGTCGTTGAGTGTCACCAGTGCCTGCAAGGGCGTGTTGGTGCGCTGTCGTCGGGAGAGGCAAGCGCTCCGGTCGGAAGCATCGAAGGATGCGAGCGTGGGATTGGGAACGGTTCGTTTCGCAATGATGTAGAGGCTTCTGCGGTACACGGCATCCGTGCTGTCGGCTTTGTACGTCGCACTGTTGATCTCCCATAGTCCGGCCGGTTGGTATGGCCGGATGCTCTTCCCGCCGGTCGTTTTGTTGATCAGCCCCGACGCAACGAGGGCATTGTCGCGCAACATCTCCGCGGTGAGCCGACCGGATGGTCCCCTCGAAAGCAGGCGGTTCTCGGGATCCGCCTCGCGCATGCCTGCCGGGGCATGCGAGTCCTGCCGGTAGGTAGCCGACATCACGATCTGGCGGACCATTTGCTTGATGTCCCACCCCGATTCACGAAAAGTCACTGCCAGCCAGTCGAGCAGATCCGGATGAGACGGCAGCTCCCCCTGGTTGCCGAAATCCTCGCTCGTCTTCACGAGCCCTACTCCGAAGAACTGCTGCCAGAGGCGGTTCACGGCCACTCGTGCGGTGAGGGGATGGTCGGGATGGGTGAGCCAGCGGGCAAGCCCGTATCGATCTCTTGATAACGACGACGGATAACCGAAAATAGCGGGCGGGGTGTTCGCATACACCCGCTGTCCGGGCATGTCGTATTGCCCGCGGAGCAGGATACTCGTCTTCCTCGGCACGGGCATCTCTTCCATCACCATGATCTCCCTGATATTCCTTGTCGAATCGGAAAGCCCGGTCCGCAGTGCCTTCAACCGTCGCCTTTGCTCAATGGCATCCGCATCGATGGCCTGTGCGTGGTAGGCCTGGAGGATACGCCTTTCTTTTTCCGTCAGCATGGCCGGATCCTTCCCTGCCAAAGAGGCCCAGCTGGCACGCCCCGCCAGTATCAATACCTCGAAATCCGTCAGCCTCCGGTCGTAGACGATGATATCATCCGCCCGGCCGCCGCGGAAACCGAGTCCGCGGTACCACCCGCCGACCTGTAGGCCGGGCTCCTTGGCACGATGGAAGATGATGTCTTTGTACAGCTTGTCTTTGACCACCTGCATGGGAATGGGTGCGCCATCCTGGTACAGTACGAGCCCTGCGGCCCGTGACGATCCGTCGTAACAAAGCGTGAGCTGTGTCCATCGCTCTCTCGGAACCGCCTGCTCCGCCGACAGGATGATCGCATTCGAAGGAGCGGTATGCGCCATCGACACTTCGAAACGCCCATCTCGGATATACACATGAAATCCCTTGAAATTATACAATCGCTCCGCTTCGCTCTTGTGAAACACCACGCCTTCTTCAAGCCCTTTCGGTATCCATACCCTGATGCCTATGCTGAACGGCTCTGACTTCCGGAATACACCGACCTTGTCAAGGTCGAGGTACACATCCCCGTCGAGTGCAAGCGCCCGGCCCTCCGGCCCTGCGACGAATGCGGGCTTGTCGCCCCGCTGGCCATGGTCATGCTTCATCTCTCCCCGCTGCGATGTGTCGATCCTGTTTTGCAGATCACCGTCGAGCAGAAAATGCGCTTTGAGTCCTTCAAGGGGAATGACCTGCGCAGCAAGGTATTGATAAGCGCGCGCATCGATCCATGCCCCGGAGGCCAGCGCGGCATTCCGCTCCGCTGCCAGCACTTTTTCCTCCTGTGCCTCTACGCCCGCCTTGATGGATGCGATGACCGCCTCCTGTGCATCGGTTGGCAGCAGCAATGTGGGTGTGGGCAGGTCGTCATTGAAGGATATCTGTCCGGCTTCCAGGACGTTGTTGAAGAAACTGTACAACTCATAGTAGTTCTGCTGCGAGACGGGATCGTACTTATGGTCGTGGCATCGCGCACAGCCGAGTGAGATGGCCATGAAAGCCTCTCCGAAGGTGTTGGTACGATCCATGACATACTCGGTCTGAAACTCTTGTTCCACGATGCCCCCCTCGGTGTTCTGAGGATGGTTCCGATTGAACGCGGTGGCGATGAGCATATCGCGGGAGGGTGATGGCATCAGGTCGCCTGCCAGCTGCTCATGGATGAACCGGTCATAAGGCATGTTCCGGTTGAAGGCGGAGATGACCCAGTCGCGGTAGGGCGACATATCTCGCAAGCGATCGACGGTGTATCCATGGGAATCGGAGAAGCGTGCGATGTCCAGCCAGTCAGCGGCCAAGCGCTCCCCGAAATGCGGCGATGCCAGCAGCCGGTCGACCTGTCGTTCGTATGCCCCGGAGGCGCTATCAGCCAGGAAGGCGTCGGTTTCCGCGATCGTCGGCGGCAACCCGGTCAAGTCAAGGCTCAGCCGGCGCAGCAGCATTGCCGGGGATGCCTGCCCGGATGGGGGAATGCCTTCCGCTTTCAAACGGGCAAGGATGAACCGGTCGATGGGATGCTCCGCCTTTTGCAAGGCATCAGGGACGGGCGGGTCGGCCTTCACCGGCTTCACAAAGGCCCAGTGAGGTTGGTAAACGGCGCCCTGTTCGATCCATCGCACCACAAGGGCCTTCTCCCTCGCGGTGAGGGTGAGGTGAGATGCCGGCGTGGGCATGACGTATTCGGGGTCTGCGGAAAGGATGCGCCGGACGACTTCGCTCCTGCGGATATCGGTGGGGATGATCGCATACCGGCCGGGACTTTCCGGCAGGGAGGCAAAAGCGGATGCAGACTGGTCGAGCCGCAGGCCGGCCTTCACCTTCGCCTGGTCCGGTCCGTGGCAGGTAAAGCATTTATCAGACAGTACGGGCTTTACATGCCGGTTGAAATCAACCTTTCCGCTGATCTTACGGTACTCCTCCAGCACATCCTTCGGAAGCGACGGCTCACCACTGCGAAAAGCAGCCATGATCATCCATGCCACAACCGGCGCAAACAGTATTCCGATTCGTCTCATCCTCATTGCTTTTTGATGCTGTCAGGTTTTTGCAATATCAAATTCCCGGCGTCGGTTTTGATGTCGGGGTTGCGTGCCTTTAGCGTACGGATCCCGTCATCAGAGACCTTCGTCTGCCAAAGGTATAGATGCTTGAGTCGGGAACAACCGGTGAGCAGACCGATTCCCTTGTCCGTCACGGCAGTCCCGTAAAGATTCAATGACTCGAGTGCGGGAAACCGCTGCATATCCGACAAACCAGCATCGGTGATCTTCGTCCGGTCGATCAGCAGCCGCCGGAGCTGCGGCATGGGCTTCAACAGGGCGAGCTGATCATCGGTGAGGTCGAGCCCGGAAAGCCGCAGCTCCACCACCTGTGCAGCGATCCCGTTGAGCTGCAACAATATGTCGGGGGTGACCGAACGCCGGTTGACAAAGTTGACGGACAGCCCATTGGCACCCTCCGCGACGGGCTGTATGATGACATCCTGCCGATTCAGCGCGTCCAGTATTCCCCGATCGGCCACCGCTATCGCGGGCGATATGGTATTGGCCGGTTTTATGCGGTCAGGCGCTGACTCCGTTTCCACAGCGGGTTCCTGCACCGGCGCGACGGATCGCTGGACGGCTTCCAACGCCACGGACCCGTCTGGAATGTCCACCGGCCCGAAAGGTGCGCCCCGCAGGATCCAGGCGTGGATGCGGCCGATCTCGGAAGCCGTCAGCTGCTTCCTGCCTTCGGGCGGCATGTGCTTCTCATCTCCTATGGGGAGGACGAGGTGTGTGTAAAGGATACTGCCGGCAACATCACCTGCGAGAAATATCCGGCCGGTCTTCCCGCCTTTTTTGATCATCGCCTCGCTGTCGAGCCGGAGACCGCCCTTCAGCTTGACGGCAGAATGACAGCTGTAACAACGGGATCGAAGGATGGGAACGATCTCATCCCGATATATGAACGCCAGCCGGGGTTGATCGGGCCTTAGGGCACTGTCTGACCGAACGCTGACGGCAGTATCCGACACCGATAGGGCTGGCGGGATCGTTGCTTCCGGTCCGGGATTTCCTGAAAAAAGGTACCCTTCGCCGTGAGTGAGTACGCCTCCGAAATGACCGCCCACGGAGATGACGGTTGCGGCCAGCCACACGAGCATTCTCCTGTAAGCATGGAGCAGCCAGGCCGCGAGGGTGAGGATGCATGCGGAGATGCCGAGCCATTGGTGCCGATCGACGATCGACAGATCATACTCCCCCGACCGGGAGAGGAGGTATCCGCTCACACATGCGGCGATGGATGACAGGGAGGCAACAGCCAGCAATAGCGTCAATGCCGAACGCATCTGCTGCCGGCGGTGCGCCGGTAACAAAGTGATGAGCAACGCGAACAGCATCAGCCCGATCGGGAGATGGACAATGAGCGGATGCACACGGGAAATGATCACTGGCATGCATGAAGTTTTTCCATTGGGCAGATGGGGCACATACCCTGTTTCTTTGAGGACCCTTCAAATGGCCCTATCCTTCCATGAATGTAATGATCTTAAGGCAGTAAGACAAAAGGAAGGATGCGTTAGCTCAGGAAATGCTACATTTATATCCAACCAGATCGCCATGAAACAACTATTCGCGACCATCGTCTTACTGGCACTCCTCACCCCGCTTTGCTCCTCCGCACAGTCAGGACCTGAAAAAGCCGTGGCAAAAAGGCTTGAGCAATTCCGCATGGCGATGATCGATGCCAACGGACCTGCTTTGGAGGAACTGACCTCCGCGAAACTCAGCTATGGCCACTCGAATGCGGTCATTGAGGACAAGCAGGCTTTTTTGAACAAAATGATCAGTGGGCAAAGCGACTTCGTCACGATGGACCTGACGGAACGCACCGTGAGTGTGGGTGGGAAAACAGCCATCGTCCGTTGCAGGCTTGAAGGCGAGACCCTCGACGGAGGCAAGGCCGGCCATGCCAAACTCCATGTGCTGATGATATGGCAAAAGGAAGGGGCCGACTGGAAGCTGCTGGCCCGGCAAGCGACCAAGCTCCTCTAATCGGATCCGCAGCCTATGCTCCGCCATTTGACGCACCGCATGCGGATGTCGGCAGAAATGCGTAAATTGATCCAAGGACCCTTTAAGGATCTCCTTAAAACCGATTGCCATGCCCGCTACCGACTCGATCAACACGACCCTGCTGCAGCAATGGATCGCAGGGAAACACTCCCCGGATCAGATTCGGGAATCCCTCATCAGGCTGGGCCATGACGATACCAGCATCGAACAGCACCTCCATGCATTCAGGAAGAAACGATATGCCGAACGGCAATGGATCGGATTGCTGTGTCTTGTGGCAGGCGCCATCACAGGATTCATCGGTTGTGTGTTGAGCATCATCGACCCAGTACCGGAGATGCACGGCGTATTCCTTTACGGGATGACATCCGCTGCGACCATCATGGTCTTTGCCGGCCTGTACATGGTGTTTGAGTGATGTGCCCGGTGCTGTCCATCATCCCTGCATGGCCATTCCCATGCCGCATGGATCCGAATGATGGCCGGGAAAATCATCCGGTGGATCAGAAGAGATCGATCTTCAACTGTATGATGACATTGCGGCCCATTTCATCGTTGAAATACCGAAACCGGTTCATGTAGTCCCTGTACTTTCGGTTCAGGAGGTTTTGCACCCCAATGTTCAGCGTCGTATTTTTCCGGAACATATCGAAACTGGTGGCAAACTCGAGATGAAGGAGCGCATAGGCATCCGGCGGCGGTAGGTAGTCCACGCCATCCGAAGGCACACGATCCTGCCGGAAGACATACAAAACGGAGGGACTTACATACCCATTCCGGAATCGTTTTCCCGCGAAGGACCAGGTCAGCTGGCCTTCTAATCGGTTTGCCGGCATCTGCTGCAGCCAGTCATTTTTCTGCCGGTCTCTTGCCCATAGGAATGAGATCGGAGAGCGTCGTGTAGGGAAAGAGTGTTAA
>CAJBPC010000808.1 GCA_903957405.1 uncultured bacterium
ATTTTCTCCGAGGCGGTGACTTTTTCAAGTGATATCGGGAGTTTGTACTTGCCGGAATTGATATACATCGATCGTATCAGAAAAGATCCCGGCTTTGACAGGGGATCGAAACGCAGGCTTTTCAGACCATCCGATGGAATTGTAAAATCAATGCGTTCAAAGTCCCCTTCTGCATGAAGGGATGCCGTGGCTGTATTTGATTCAGACAGCCCCCCACCAGTATCGAAATAAACCTTCGCGATGTCGGGCTTGTCGGCTTTGATCTCAACGAAAAAAACGGCTTCATGAGGAAGTCCCGCCAGCAGGGAAAAAATAAAAGCCCCAAGCCGTACAAATACGGCATGCCCGGGTACTTGATTGAGTTCATGACATTGCGATGATTTTTACGCATCATGGAAGCTGGTAAAAAATAAACAAGGCAGTGACAACCACGTTAGTATTATTCCTAACTATTCGGCGGATTGCCCACTGGAAAATGAACCTGGGATTTCCATTTGAGACAAGGAGACCAAGATATTCAACGTTGTGCATGAAAGGAAATTGCTCAACCGAATACTTGTTTCCATCAGTATCAAAACACTCCCCAGCATTCTTGGCTTCCCGGATCCTCAAGAATCATGGTGTAACGCATTGCCGGAACCGGAATATTCCATTCCGCCCAGAACGGGCCATCCATTTACACCAATGGCAGGGGCGGATTCATACTGCACCAACATCGTGCTGCTTCATGAAATCGGCAATTTTTTTCTCGTTTGCATCACTGCTCTTTGAGAGGGCGTCGATGATATTTTGTTTTTCGATTTCCGTTCTGTTTTGACTTGATTTTTTCTTCGCCTGCAACTCCGAAACTAGAATTTCAAAGCCGACAATGCCGTTTGCCATCTTCATCTTGTAATCTTCCGGCAAGCTGTCCCATTGATGCCTGTATGATGTTTCGTAATTGTCAATCGTCGCTTCAAGCAGGTTGAATATTTCATTGGTATCGCTCACAAGCTTCCCTTTCTAGTACGCGTGAACTGAGATATAATTCCAAGTCGGCACATTGAGTGCTTTTTCATAGTTCCTTGGCGAGATATGTGCAGGTGGTTCACTGAAAATCACAAGTACCTGACTGGTTTCAATATCCCTCCATTGTTGGTTTGCTTTTGCAAAATGAGAGGTCAACATGACATCCTCATCCTTTACCGCCACGATAAATGGCAAATGAGTGGCGATAGGGAAGGAATTTTCCGCGGTGATGATGGTCGCGAAACTAAACTATCGCATAAATGAGAGAATTTCATGTTTGGTCACTGGCCAGATTGAATGTTGGAATAGTGGCGGATAAAACATCAACACTTCTTCCCCGGGCGGAAAGATCTATAGGTGAATGGCCTTTTAATGGCAAGCATCCAAAGGTTTGCTGCAAAACTTGATTTACCGCTTTTTTTTGGAGCGGACACCCTTCAGCGCTCAGGGCGTTATACTTTGACCTGGGAAACTTCAGAAAACAGGGTGGGCGCCCCTCTGACAACCAACCTTTATATGAAAACATCGGAAAACATGCATTTTCCCGAAGATGATCGCATGCGGGGTCCGGGTTCCATTCATTTTATTGAATGCAGTGTTCAACATATGAAATGCCTGCCGACCCTTCTTCATAGCCGGCAGGCACTCCTGTTTATGTTGCTTGGCATCATGGACATATTAAATGAAAATGCAATGACAATGTCAGGAGACCTCCAAGACCCTGCAAGATATTCGTGACAGCCGCTGAATCACAAACGGAGACACTCGCTGGACTTTTTTGTCTAACCATCTTTGGATATCCGGAAACTTTATCAATTCCTACAGGGCAAGATCACCTCCATGCGTCGGTCCATGACTGATTCATCGACGTGACCCGCCGGTTTGGTATCTTATCATCCACGAGTCCGGTAGAGCGTCCCGTCCTCCACGACATAGAAATAGCCGTCCATCGCTGCGATCAAATTCACATTCTTCAACTCTCCCTTTGGCCCTACCTGCTCATATTGCCCGTTCGTATCCGTCTTGAAAAGCGTGCCATTGCGCTCGATGCTCCAGATGTAACCGTTGCTGCCGGTCATGGCGATCGTATTCTTCCAATCATCTTTATCCCCTACCTGCTGCCAGGCCATGGCCTTGATGCTGGTCTTGTATAGGGTTCCGTTCTCTACCGTCCATAGATAGTCGCCCATGGCTTCCAGCATCTCCAGATTCTTGAACTCGCCGTCTTCTCCTATCTGACGCCAGCTGCCATCTGTGTTGGTCTCGTAAAGGGTGCCGTCGATTTCTACGGAATAAATCTTGCCATTGAGTGCCGCCACGGCTACCGTGTTCTTGTAATCGCCGGAGGTGCCGACGGATTCCCAACCGCCTGATGAGGAATTGTGTCTGAAGAGCGTCCCATCTTCTATGGTCCAGATCTCATTGTTCAAGCCCAATAGGAAATTCACGTTGTTAAATAACCCCTTCTCACCAACTTGGCTGTAATTACCGTTCTTATCCGTCTTGTAAAGGGTGCCGTTTTTTTCTATGCTGAACAGGCTACCGTTCATTGATATCAGATCGGTCGTGTTTTTCCATTCACCCTTTTCACCAACCTGCTCCCATTGCTGAGCGGCAGAAAAAAGGCTAAGCATTGATAACAGGATGACGGAAAAGAGTCGGACAATAGTTCTGCTCATGAATGTTAAATTTATAATGTGAGCTTGAATGTAATGTTCTTATTTGAAAGAACAAATAAAATAGTCAGGGTGCTAGATCTTGCAAGGGACACATGTAATGGAGAAAATCAAGTCCTTTCAGGCCGTGGTGATTCTTGTTCACCACCCTGACTCGCCAGAGAGGACGATATTGCGCCGTCAGCGGAAGTTCTGTCAGAAAAGCGGTCCTTCAAACCGGTACAAGAATGACGTCATGCGACTTGTACGGATTGGAAACTCATTCCGGTAGGCAGACCTTTTAAAGATGACTTTCGGTATAGCAGGTTAATTCTTTTCTTAGCTATTCTTGTCACCTACAGTATTCATCATAAACCCTGCAAGGCTATTATGGGAGCGATGAGTGGACACGTACGATCGCAGAAATATTGTGTACATCATACCTGGCCTATGCCGACTATCATTGGTAAGATCGATCCAGAGCAACCCTGAATTCAACAATGACATCAATTGGAATGATGAAGCAATGGATGGACACCCCTTGCGGGAATGCTTGGAAAGGGTCCCGCTGCGACGGGGTTCGTCACGGTCGGGTCGCATTGACGGACACGCCGTGGATATTGCCGAATTGACGAAGGCAGGCATCCCTGCTCCTCCTTGGAATGCCGACCCGGAAATGGCAGAAAAGCTGCATCTCC
>CAJBPC010000809.1 GCA_903957405.1 uncultured bacterium
AAGGAGCCTACTTTCTTCCTTATTGACCTAACTTTAGTCGGTTACTAGTGATAAATTATGTCTTTCTCGATGGCTTTAAAATATTGAGGTTTTATACCATTACGGGAAACCAGGTCTACCTTTGAATTCATTTTCACTTCAAGGAAATCGGCCAGGTCGATAAAAGATATGCCAATAGGTTGATTGAAATCTACGATCAGGTCTATATCGCTTTCGGGCCTGAAGTCATTTCTGACAACCGATCCAAAAATTCCAATTGATTGGACATGATATTTTCTCTCCAACTCAGGTTTGAGCTGTTTTAATATTTCCTTTATGGCATTCAGGTCATGCATTGAGAACAACGTTAATAAAATCGCCCGGTGCTTGTTATGTGATTTAGTTCAGAATCTTAAAAGGCTAAATTTTAATGCATAAGCTCAATAATTCTATCAAATGCCGGGTAGATGATCGTCCTATCTCTGGTAAGGTTACATGATTTCAATTCAGCCGTAAAGACATCTTCGTGTACTTTTTAATTCATGGTCAGCTATGGAAAATTACATATTTTCCCTTCTGAAAATTATAAGGTATGCCTATCAGAATGGAAGATGATCCGCAGGAACAACAGGAATTTCCGAAGGGCCCGAATTACCCTACCGGACCGAGGGGTGGCAATAGTGCTGGTGGTGGCGGGATCTTAAGCCTGCTGCCGATGCTGCTCGGCATGTTCCGCGGCAAGAGCCTGCTATTCCTGCTGATAGCCGGAGGCATTCTCTATTTCCTGATGGGCCGTGAGGGGTGTTCGGGCGGTGGATTGTTCGATGGGACGAAAAATTTCTCCCAGGGCGGATTCCTGGACCCGAAGCAATTTGAGAAGGCGAACATCTACGAGGCCCTGTCGGATGACAATAAAAAAAATCCATTGCCGGAGATGGTCAGTCTCCAACGGTTCGCGCCGCCGGTGGGAAACCAGGGCGAGCAGGGTTCCTGCGTTGCATGGAGCAGTGCCTATGCGGCAAGGTCGATCCTTGAGGCCGTCCGCACCGGACAGAATCAGGCCGTTTACAGTCCGGCCTTCCTGTACAACCAGATCGGTCTGCAGGGGTGTCAGGGCAGTTACATCATCCGGGCGATGGAATACATGACAAAGCAGGGGTCAGTCCCTTATCAGCAATTCCCATATGACGAGCGTGACTGTTCCCGTCAGCCTGACAGAACACTGATCCAGCAGGCGGCATCCAGCCGGATGCGCGGCTTCACAAGATTGTCTGCCGGCGACCGCAACGACGCCGTCGATATCCGGGCGATAAAGGAAAATCTTGCTCAGGGCGCACCGGTCGTCATCGGCATGATGGTCGGGCAGAGTTTCATGCAGAACATGGTGGGCAAGGACCTGTGGATCCCGGAAGCCAATGACCGGAGCATGATGGGATTTGGCGGACATGCAATGTGCGTGGTCGGGTATGACGATAAAAAGTACGGCGGTGCATTTCTGATCATGAACAGCTGGGGAGCGGAATGGGGCAACAATGGTTTCGGCTGGGTAAGGTATCCCGAGTTTGGTTTTTTCGTTCGGGAGGCATACGGGCTCGAGCCGATGGCCAGGACCGCTGCAGCCAATTCAGGGCCGCTGCAGTGCGAGATCGGTCTGGTGCAGGTGGTTTTCGATGGAAAGAAAACCATGCCGCAGGGTTACATCTCCCTCAGGAAATCCTCAGATGACAGCTACCTCACCACAGCCCCCGTGAAGATCGGCTCGAAGTTCAAACTGGAAGTGCGCAACAGCAATGAATGTTACATCTACGTGTTCGGCAGGGAGACTGACGGTTCCGCATACACGCTTTTCCCTTATCCGACCAAGGAGGATCCGACAAAGACCAAATACTCTCCGTTCTGCGGCATCACCGGATACAGGCTTTTCCCGCGTGACAAAAGCATGACACCCGACAATGTCGGTCAGCGGGATATGATGGCGGTGGTCGTCTCCGGATCGGCACTCGACTGGCATGGGATACAGTCAAGGATCAATGCTTCCTCCGGGAGCCAGAGCTTCCAGGCGAGGGTCGCCGCAGCATTGGCGGTGCAGCGTGCCGGCCAACTGAATATGGGTGTTTCACAGAAGGGAAATATCCAGTTCTCCGCTGCGATGCAGCCGGGACAGGCGGTGTGGTGTTTTGTGGAAGTGGATAAAAAATAAATCAGTTCCCTTTCCCGCATTCGCGCGCAGCCTGTGCGGGGGGTATTTTTCTGAAATGAAATGGGGGATGATATGAGCTGGATAATGACTAATTTAGAAATCCATTCACCTGCCTCATAAACCAAGCAAGCCATGCAGCAAAACGGATCAGAGGATTTCATCCGGATGGTGAGCAGACCGTTGAAGTTCAACTTCTTTCTTTTTTACAAGCTGCCTGCGGCTTTTTTCTCCGGTGTGCGGTTAAAAGAGGTGAGCGCCGGGCGTGCAGTTGCCACGGTACCATTCAAGTGGTTCTCGCAGAATCCCTTTCGGTCGATCTATTTCGCCTGCCAGGCGATGGCTGCGGAGTTGAGTACCGGGATATTGGCCATGGCGCATCTCCACGGCCGGAATCCTGCAGTCTCCATGCTCGTGATACGGATCGAAGGGGATTTCTTCAAGAAGGGCACATCTGTCGTGTCATTCACCTGTGAGGATGGAGAGGCGATGCGTGCCGCGATAGAGGAGACTGTCCGTACAGGTGAACCCGTCACCTTCACCGCAGTCTCCACCGGCAAGAATGTGAAAGGAGAATCGATATCTGAGTTCAGGATCACCTGGTCCTTCAAACGAAAACAGTGAATGTTGACAGGTGATCTGATTTTCGGATCAATGCGGTGATCTCCATGCTCGACGAGATGCATTGACAATGGATATCATGTCAATGGGAAGGGAACAACCATGATGCGGGCTTGCTTGCATGTGAAGTTTCCACCATTGGCGGATCCGTATTAAAATTAATATAAAAACACGAATGATGAAGATTTCCTTCCATGGTGCAGCCCGGACGGTCACCGGTTCGAAGCATCTGCTGACCCTGAGTGACGGGACAAAGATCCTCCTTGACTGCGGTATGTTCCAGGGCATGGGCAAGCAGACGGATGTGCTGAATCGGCATTGGGGATTCGACCCGATGCAGGTCGATTACATGATCCTATCGCATGCACATATCGACCACAGCGGACTGATTCCAAAGCTGGTGAAGGATGGCTTTCAGGGGAAGATCTATTGCACCCCGGCCACCAAGGAGCTGGCCACGGTCCTGCTGGAGGATTCCGCCGGGATCCAGGAGGATGATGTAAAGTATGTGAATAAGATCCGTGCATCCAGGGGTCAGTCATACCTCATGCCGCTATACACGGAGGAGGATGCAAAGTCGGCTGCCACCCATTTCCAGGAGGTCGATTACGGTGTTTGGTTCACGATCGCGAAGGGCGTGGAAGTGATGTTCACCGATGCGGGGCATATCATCGGAAGTGCAGCGGTGCATCTGCGCATCGCGGATGACGGGAAGACAAGGCAAATCACATTTTCGGGTGATGTCGGCCGTTATCGTGACGTGATCCTCAAGTCTCCTGCGGAATTCTCCCAGGCGGATTACATCATACTGGAATCAACTTATGGCAATAGCCTTCACGACCTGCACAGTCCCACGGTGGATCAGTTGCTGGAATGGATCGAGAAGACCTGCATCCAGAAGAAAGGGAAGCTCATCATCCCCGCCTTCAGTGTAGGTCGTACTCAGGAAATCCTGTATGCGCTCAACCAGCTCGACCTCGAACGCAGGCTTCCGGAACTGGATTACTATGTCGACAGTCCCCTCAGCATCCGTGCCACGGAGATCGTGAAACGCTATCCGGAATATTTCAATCCAACGATACAGAAGATCTTGAAGACTGACCAGGATCCGTTTTCCTTTCCCGGTCTGAAGTACGTGAAAACGGTGGATGAGTCCAAGCTGCTCAATTTCAGCAGCAAGCCATGCGTGATCATCTCTGCCAGCGGCATGGCGGAAGCGGGAAGGGTCAAGCACCACATCAATAACAACGTCGAGAACAGTCGGAATTCCATCCTGATGACCGGTTACTGTGAGCCTAATTCCTTGGGTGCAAGGCTGCTTTCAGGAAAGAAGGAAGTGGGCATCTTCGGCGTGAACCGCGAAGTGCATGCCGAAGTGGGCAGCATCCGCAGTATGAGTGCGCATGGTGATTACGAGGACCTAAGCCAGTTCCTGGCCTGTCAGGACAAAAAGATTGTCCGTAAGTTGTTCCTGGTCCACGGAGAATATGATGTGCAGGAGGATTTCAAGGAAAGGCTTCTGCGCAAGGGATTCCCGGATGTGGAGATCCCTGAGATGCACTACGAGCTGGGGCTGGATTGACACCCTTCATATTCATTCGAAACAGAACGGACAAGCGCAATTGATTGAGGTCAAAAAATGGAATGCGACCCTTGATATTCATCCGAACCGCTCGACGTCAAAGCCTTTGATGTCGATGCTGGTTTTTTTCCCGCTTAGCAGTTCTTCCACGATCTTACCCGTCCCGGCGGCGAGGGTGATGCCGATCATGGCATGCCCGCCGGCGATCAAGAGGTTGGCGTATTTACTGTGCCGGCCCAGATAGGGAAGACCATCGGGGCTCAATGGACGGTATCCATGCCAGATCTTTTCAGGCTTCGGGAATGCGACTTTGAGGGAAGGGTAATACGCTTTTGCACCATCGAAGATCGCAGCGGCCCTTTTGAGGAGTGTCGGTGAACGGAGTCCGCTGATCTCCATGGTGCCACCCATCCGCAGATCATTGCCCATGGGTGTCATGGCCACCCTTTTGTCGACCAGGATCGCGGGATAGCGCAGGTTTTTCTCCATCTGCTCAAATGTCATGCTGTACCCTTTCCCGGCCTGCAGGATCATCCGGATGCCAAGATCCTTCGTGAGCGAAGGAAGCCATGAGCCTGTGGCGATGACGAATTCATCCGCCTTGAAAATGCCCATGTCGGTCAATACGGAAACCACTTTTTCTCCTTTTTTTTCAAACCCCGTGATGGTTGTATTCAGCTGCAGCTTCGCACCCATCCCGATAAGAGCATCCTTCAGCGTCTGCATGAATTCCCCCGGATGGATATGGCAGTCTATCGGGTAGAGTACTCCACCGAGCGTATTCACTTCCACATCCGGTTCCATGTCCTGCACTTCCTTGCCTGAAAGCATCCTCGCCTCTATGTTCAATGCTTCCGCTTCTTTTGCCAGCTCCATCTCATGTTTTTCCGTCGCGGCGCTTTTGTATAACATGAGGCATCCGCTCTCCGCCATCCTGAAATGATTCCCCAACTCATCCTTCAGTTCCGATTGTAGCGCCCGACTGAGTTGAAGGATCGAATGGAGGTAGGGTGTGTTTTTTTCTACGGTATGGCTATTCGACTGCCGCCAGAATGCGAGGCCCCATCGGATCAGGTCCATGTCGAGCCTGGGTTTGATATAGAACGGCGACGAGGCACTCAGCATCCATCGGAGGCCTTTGGCGATCATGCCCGGGGATGCGAGTGGGGTGAAGTGGCTAGGGGAGACGTAGCCCGCATTGCCGAAAGAGGTTCCCGATGTGATGTCTCCGCGCTCGATGACGGTCACATCATGACCCGCTTTTTGAGCGTAATACGCCGCACACAAACCGATGACTCCTCCTCCCGCAATGATTACTTTAGACATGATGCGATGTATGATTTGTTCAAAGATGTTTTGGCCGATCCATCATCGGATGATGATCTCCCCATTGGAAAAATACAACATGAAGCGGGATGCCTGTCATTGTTCTTGCAATGACCGGACCTGGCGCTACATGCCACTCCGATCTTTTTTTTCTGACGTGATTTTTTTGATGAACGACACCTCATCTTCCTTGTACGCGGTGCCGTCTTTTCTGAATACGTCATGGAACCACAGTTTCGGTTCCGACCCGTCCGGAAGGGGTGTGTCCCATTGATAGATCGTATTGCTTTTGCCTGCCACAAGTCCCCAGTTGATGGCGCCCACATGGTATTTTTTGAAGATGGGGAGATGCGATTCGAAACGACTGTTCCTCGTCCTCGCCATGTACTCCGTGCATATCAGCGGTTTGCCGGATCTGGATTTTTCGGTGATCTCTTTTTCGAGGCTTTCAACCGCATCGTAATTGTGGAAGGTCATCACATCCGATACCGACAGCTGGTAATCATTATAGGCATTGTCGGATGACCATGTGCCGCATGTGAGGGGCTGCGAGGGGCGGACTTCCCAGGCCCATTCAAAGGCTTTTTTCACCAGCGGGAGCGAGCTGCCTTTGTATCCGCTATTTCCTGGTTCGTTGTAGAGGTCCCACATGACGATCCTTTTATCCTTGCGGAATGTCTGCAGGATATCCTTTACATAGGCTTCCAGATATCCCCATTGCGAAGGGTCATCGTGCACGGCCTGTGTCGGACTTCTGACCCATCCGCTGTTGTGTATGCCGGGTTTTGGTGCCGGCTGGGCGCCTGTTTTCGCATCAGGGTTCCAGCAGTCGTCGAAGATGGTGAAGATGATCCGGATCTTGTTCTTTTGAGCGATATCCAGGAATTGACGCATTCTTTTTTTGAATCCGTCGCGGTCTGCCTTCCAGGCAAGATCGTGAAGATAGACGCGCATGGTGTTCATCCCGATGGCGGATGCCCAACCGAGTTCGCGGTCGATCGTCATCGGATCGAAGGTCTCTGCCTGCCACATTTCAAGCTGGTTTATCGCGCTGCTCGGCAGGAAATTCGCACCCACCATCCATCCCTGTTTTGCATACCATGCATTGGCTTTTTGCGCAGTCCAGATCGGATCCGTTTGTGCGGATATGATCTGCGCATGGATCAGGAACGGCAGCAGGAGTAGGATCTGTCTGAGGGACTTCATGTTTGTAGGATTTATTTCAATGTTGCATAGTTGATCTTCACGTCACGGATCGAGGTTGGCAGCCATACTTGCATCTCTGTCTTTCCCCTGTTTGCCCAGGTGTAATAGGGGATGGCGATGATCTTACGATCCTCGGTCTTCGCGGATCGGCCGTCATCACCGATGACGAGCACGGGCACAGTTGCCGACAGCGCCAGCACCTTTTCATCTGTCACGCTGAATGGCACAGTCTCGAATGTCGTGTTTTCCGGGACGATGATGTTCCATGCATGCTGCCCGTTGTCGGTGCCTTCAACGCAATACACCAGAGGTCCACGCTGAATGGCGGTGCGGTATTGGTTTTGCTTCACTTCGTCCCTTGCCATCACCTGCTCGACTTTCATCGGGAATTCAAATTCAAGAACATCCCCTTTCTTCCATGACTGATCGATTACGGCGTATCCATCACGCATGGCATAGGGAACGGATCTTCCATTCACAGTGAATTGGATCTCCGGGTCGTTGGTTTTGGCCGTGGAGGTCTTGTACAGGTCGCCCGGCACGGACTGTCCAAGCAACCATCCGGGTATCCGCACTTGCACTTTGAATCTGCTTTTTTGGGTCGGGTCTATGTGGAGTGCGATCTTTCCGTTCCATGGGTAATCCGTCACCAATCTGACATGGACATCCGATTTTCCTATTTTGAAAGTCGTGTTGCTGCCCACGAAAAGGTTCACGGCAAATCCGTCCTTTGCCGTAGCGTAGACGTAGTTGCCCAATGACGCCACCAGCCTTGCGATGTTTGAAGGGCAACAGGCTGTGCCGAACCATTCTCTGCGTTGGTGTTGCCCTTTGGAAGCGAGCGGGTTGCCATAGAAGAATCTGTCACCGGTCAGGCTCAGTCCGTCGAGTGCACCGTTGTACAGGCTCCGTTCCAGCACATCCATGTACTCCGACTTTCCGGTGAGGGCGTTCATGCGTTGGTTCCAGAAGACCATGCCCACGGATGCACAGGTTTCGCAGTACGCTTCCTCGTTAGGTAGGTCATAGTCCTTGCTGAACCCTTCGTTGCTGCCTGCCGAGCCGATGCCTCCTGTGATGTACATGTTCCGGAACACGACATCCTCCCATACGGTCCGCATGGCCCTGACGTAGTCGGCATCCCCTGTCGCTGCGGCAACGTCGGCGGCTCCCGTGTAGAGGTACATGGCGCGCACCGCGTGTCCGGTGATCTCTTTTTGTTCTTTGACAGGCAACACATCCTGCGCATACGCGGTGTCCTTCCAGTCTGTCCATGTATATCCTTTCGCATGGCCTTTACCCCTTTCCGACAACAGCCATTCGGCCATATCCAGATACTTCCGATTGCCGGTGGTCTTGAACAGTTTCACCAGGGCAAGCTCTAGTTCCTGGTGGCCGGTCACCCAGTGGCGTTTGCCCGGGCCGAAGATCGCATCGAAATGATCAGCCCATCGGGTGGCGACATCGAGCAGTTTCCGTTTTCCGGTTGCATCGAAATAGGCGACGGCTGCTTCTATGAGATGCCCGTTGTTGTAATCCTCGTGCATGCTCATGTCGCTGTATCGTTTAGCCGGATCCGTTAGTGTGTAGAAGGTGTTCAGGTATCCGTCAGGTTGCTGCGCCGCTGCGATCTTTCCGATCCATTCATCGCATTTCCTTTCCATCTCCGCATTCGGATGGGTCTTGAGCGAATAAGCCATCGCCTCCAGTGCCTTGAAGACATCGCTGTCATCATAGAAGATCCCCTCGTGTTTCTCACCTTTGTTCCGTGCGACCTTTTCGAAGTTCCGGATGCGGGCGGTGTTGACCTCCGTCTGGTAGATGCACGCCTCCAGCGTCTTGGTGGCGACCTTCCCGATCTTCGGCTTCCAGAAAGCGTCGGTGATATCGACCTTTGAGAAGTTAACCGGGTCGAAAGTCTGTATGCCGTGCATCTGCTGTTGAGCATGGGCGGCGAGCATCACGGTCAGAAAAGCGATCGTTGTGCGGATATATTTCATTTCTACATTGGGTTTGATCATTGTCTTCTATCATACATCCGCCACGCGGAACGGCTTCACTTCGATGTGCTTCCAGACACCTTTTGCGATGTAGGGCTCTTCGGCGTACCACTGATTGAATTCCTCCTCGGTGTGGAATTGTACGATCATGACAGAGCCTGTCATTCGTCCATTGTCATCGAGTATGGCACCGCCTGTGATGAAGTGGTTGTTGGCTTTCAATTCCCTTGCGCCTGCCAAATGTTGCGGTCTCGCTTCAGCCCTTCTTTCAGGAGCCTGATGGTCGGTATCATCGTATGCGATGATCACGTATTGTTTCATTGGTGTCAGTTGTTGTGTTCATGAATCACGGCAGGATCGTCAAAGTACCTGAAACCCTTGTGCGTATGGGTCATCATCCCGATCGATGGAGATGGTGTTATGACCGTAAATCCTCGCCCATCCTTCGATGGATGGTATGATGGCGGGCCTTCCTCCGACGGTTGTTTCGCCCTCTATCCTGCCGACGAACTTGCTGCCGATGATGCTCTCGTGTGCGAATACATCTCCTGTTTGCAGTTTTCCTTTTGCGTGCCATTGGGCCATGCGTGCGCTGGTACCTGTGCCGCATGGCGACCTGTCAATCGCCTTATCGCCATAGAAGACGGCATTCCTGGCGGTGGAACCGTCATCGATGGGGGCACCCGTCCAGAGGATATGGGAGCAGCCTTTGATGGTCGGGTCGTCAGGGTGTACGAAAACATATCGGTCATTGATCCTTTTGCGGAGCTCCCTCGCCCAACCCACCAGCTTGTCGGCAGTGAAATGTTCGAGGCCGGGGAAGTTGGGCTGCACGTCAACGATCGCATAGAAATTACCGCCATAAGCGACATCGAAGGTAAGCTCACCCAGATCGGGACAGTCTGCTGTCAGGCCTTCAGCTGCCAGATATGAAGGGACATTCGTCAGTTTGACGGACTTCACCTTTCCCCCATCCTGCTTGTATTCAATTTCCACTAGCCCTGCAGGTGCTTCCATCCGGATCTTTCCGGGTACGCGAGGTTTTACGAGGCCGGCCTCTACGGCGATGGTGATGGTGCCGATCGTACCGTGGCCGCACATGGGCAGACAACCACTTGTTTCGATGAACAGTACCGCGAAATCGTTTTGCGCATCATGCGGCGGGTAGAGTATGCTTCCGCTCATCATATCATGACCTCTTGGTTCGAACATCAGTCCTTTTCGGATCCAGTCGAATTCCTTCAGGAAATGCTGGCGTTTGGCGCTCATGTCTTTCCCCACAAGTGCCGGTCCTCCTTTCGCGACGAGCCTCACGGGATTCCCGCAAGTGTGCGCATCGATGCACTCAAATATATGTCCGGATAAGGGAGGTTGACTCATGTGACGATGCATTTCGGTGTCCGTAAAAATAGCGAAATCACGCAAAGGAACCGGTGCTTTGACATTCTAATTGCGGGAGCGGAAGAAGATGATTTGGCTTTACGTGCGGGTGCAGCGTGGGCGTTATTTAGAAGTTACCTAACGCTTGGAGGGTACCCCCCACTCTCCAAAAGTCCCC
>CAJBPC010000810.1 GCA_903957405.1 uncultured bacterium
CAGGAGATCTTGGTATTGCCGGAGCCGATATCGGTTACAAAGGCGCTGCCATAATAACTTTCAGGAAGCGCACTGCGCAATGCCAACCGTCCCTCCTGCTCCGCGGTCACCAGGTTCACCACAAAACCCATCTTCTTGAGCTCATTGCTGATCACCTCCGTCTTCGGGATCTTCTGCGCACCTGAACTGATCACGAAATGGATATTCTTCGATTTGACGCCCTTGTCAAACATCATGGAGATATACTTCTTCAGACCGGCACGAATGTCGTCGGTCGTGGCAAGCCCCTCGTAGACCAGGCTCTGGCCAAAATCCTTTGTTTTGACTTCCCAGCGCCGCTCTTTGTCCATGTTGATCACAAAAGAATTAAACCCCGTCGCCCCGACTTCGACCACACCGCGCAATTCTCCGTTGACAGGCTTCTCCGGCTGATAGGCGAATATCCTCCCATCCTCCGCTGCGGCAGTCGATGTGGTTGATTTGCCACCGGCGGCTTCCCCGGTGCTTGTGACCGGCTCGCCCGTCTGCCGGCCTTCGGTGATGCTCGTGTCAATGGTACCGCTTCCATCGGAAGAAAACCATCCGTCATTGATTGCAAAGTATCCGACCGCAATGATGGGAAGTGCAATCAACATTGCCTTGAAAGGCCATCTTAAACGACTCCATGTGGACATGTAATGTGTATTTATGTGTTGAAAATCAGATTTAAATGTCATTTTCCGGTACGAACACCGACTCTAATCCAGCAGGCTGAAGCCCTTGTCGACCTTCTCTTCGTTCTTCAGGTCGTAGTTGCTACCAGCAATCATCGTGACGTTCAGCGTGGTGAGATTCCGCTCATCGACTTTCTTCATGAAAGCTTCAAGCTCCCCTTGGGATGGGGTACCTCCGACCGTTATGTTGTTGTTCTGGTCCAGGAACTCCAGGTTCGACCGGATCGATGCGATGTTCTGACTGATGGCCTGTGTGGCGGCACTCATCGCCTCCTGGAACACCCATCCATCCTTGATATTGAATACGTCAGAGATACCTTCCGTGGCACTCTTCATCTTCTGCGTGGCTTCGAGCTTCTTCTGAAGGATGGAAATGCTGCTGTCCAAGGTGCTGACATATATGCGGGCCGCGCTCTCATTATCCTTCAGGACTTCAATGACCTTGGAAAATTGATTGGCATACTGCGCGTAACTCCGGGCATTATGCTCTTCCGCCTCACCTTCCTTTCCCAGCAAAAAAGCCTTGGTACGGGTCTCTTTTGCCCTTCGGCCAAGGTCGTTCGACTTTTCAAGATCACCTGCCCTGCCGAGATCACCTGACTGGTCCTCCTGCTTGGAAGCATCAGCCGTAAGACGCTTCGCCAGCCCGTACTTCTCCTCTGCGGTCTTTTGCGAATGCGTACCGCTTTGGATCATATCGATCCTCACCCCGTCGACGTGGGAGATCTTCTCCTTGACACGCTTGAGCGTATCCTTCGCATCATTGAGCAGCAGTTGCAAGGCGATGACGGGGTTCGATCGGACGATGGATTTTTCACTTTTAAACAAGATCGTACGCCCGAGCCGGTGCAACACCGAAACGATCTTCGGCATCAGCAGCAGCAGCACCACGAGCAAGATGCTGAACACGACGAACAAGACTGATTTACCTGCAAATGCCAGCAGTGTATCCACATTTTTGAAGAACCACCACGCACCACCCAGGATGAGTATCCAGTAGAAAACAGATGCGATGGTCTTCTTGCCCTGCTCCGTTTTCAAGGGCGCGGGGATGTTGTCGCCCAGCACCTGGAAAATGGGGAGCTGGCTTTTGAGTTCGGCGGGAATGACGGTAAGTGTGTTGGTTTGGTTACTCATAAGCGATGTTTATTTGATTTCTTGTTGAATGACGGCCAACACATGTTGCATCTCATCCATGACCTGCTGAACGGAATTCCTTCCGTGGCTGATCTTGAATGATATCTCAGCAAGTTTGGGTGAATATCTGTCATTGAGCGAATCGCGTTCCGCGATCTTGGTTGTGAGGGTGCGTTGCAATTCTGATATCTGCTTCTCCAGGGATCCGATCTCGGTGGACAGGCTGATGCCCGCCCTTTCCATCTCCGCCTCCAGCATTTTCCGCTCTTCCTCGCGTTTGGCAGACTCCTTCCCTATCACGGTCTCCAATCCGGATATGTATCCCCTGCCGGATTCAAGAAGCTTGTCCTTACTGAGCGTGCTGTCGGCAAATCGGAGGGAAGTGTACGCCGACCGTATGTTTGACGCTGTCGGCCCGCCCATCTCCACGGAAGCATTCCATACTTCAAAAAAATCCACCCCGGGCTTATTCATCTGCTCCAGGAGCTGATATACTTTCAGCTTCATCTGCTTGACCGCATCCGGGTCAGTGACGGACTCGAATGGCGTTTCGGGCTTCGGCGCGCGGATCACAGGCGTCGGCAAGGAGGGCTCCTGAGTGGGAGGTCCGCCCTTGTCCTGATCGGAATAAAAGAGGATCCGCTTTAGGCCTTTGAGGATTCCACCGCCGGTTTGTTCGATATGTTCATCCATGCTTTGAAGTTCAGATATTTATCAAAAATATCGGAAAAAACAAAGACGCAGCATGCATTACAAAAGTTGCCTGTCACTTTAAATATATCAGTATGCTTTACAATATGGATAAATGATCCGCTGCCCGGTCATTGCGGAATGGCTACTACCCAGGCATAGTCTCCGGGCAACTGTTCAGGCATTGATATCTCCACGCCACCGGATACGGTTTTCCATACCAGAGGAGTCTCCACACCCGGCATTTTCAGAACCGCACCCGGCGCAGGCGTTACTTGGCGAATGGTCAAGGTCTTTCCGGGCTTTTGGAGGATGATGGCGTAAACGGTCTTCCCGTTCTTGGGTCGGGTGTACCGGATATGATCACCTTCCTTGTATTGCTTGAGGCTTTCCGTGGCAAAAAAGGCTTCCCCGTTGAGGCGCAGCCATTTGCCCATCTCTGCAAGCCTTTCTACACTGGAATATGATCTTCTGTTAGAAGATACTGCGCAAACATGAACATTCATACTGCCCATCAACCGCGGCTGTGGAAAATACCCAATTCGCTGAGGGCGACGCAGACAGGCGATTTGGTGACGCGGACCCTGATCTTCTGAGTGGTGACGGGTGCCGGCAAAAGGATAAGCCTACAAGCGCCGATGCTGCTGGCTGAAGCGATGGGTTTCCAACGGCCATCTTCCCAGCTGTCGATCTCCATTGCCTCGATGCGCTGGCCGAGCTTTATGTTCTCGCGCAGCCTGAAGAGATCGAATGTGCGTGGTTCAGACCATTCAATCGTCAGATCAGGATCGGAGATCCCATCATCCGTCGACCAGTAGCTGTATCGGTCACCATCGGTGAGTTTTGAAGTGCCATAGCGGGATTTGTTGCCTCCCCTTACCTGGCTTGCTGCGATGCGCGCGTCCTTCGCCAGATCTTTTGCGAAGGTCTTGCCCAGCAGTTCCCCGAAACCCTGCAGGGCTTTGACATCTTCCTCATGAAGAAGACCGCGGGTGTCGGGTGCCAGGCCTAGGTCCAATGCTCCGCCGCGACCCACGCTTTTCAGATAGATATCGAATAATTTCTCAGGAGACTTCACCGTATTGTTTTCGGAAGGATGAAAGAACCAGCCTTTCCGGAGCGGCACATCGCATTCCGCCGGCATCCAGAAATCACCATGGCGGGTCCCTTCAGGATTGAGTTCATCCTTCACCTCACCCGGTCCGGCTTTTGATTTTCCGTCAAGCGGCATGGGGGTATAGGTCGCCCAGGATGTCGGCGCAGCTTCTCCGCGTTCGTTGCCGACCCATCGCACATCCCATCCCACATCACTGAAAATGCTTGCTCCCGGCTGCAGTTTCCGGGTCATCGCCCAGGTAGTGTCCCATCCGTAATATACCGAGCGATCGATCTTCCTGCTCTCGCGGGCACCCCCATAGTAGCCATCCCCACCATTGGCTCCATCATGCCATGACATGAAAAGATTCCCGTAACGGGTATATAACTCCCTCAATTGTTCGCGGTAAATCCTCACATAATCATTCGTGCCATAGACGGGATTGTTCCTGTCCCAGGGAGAGCAATACACCCCGAACTTGAAGCCCTGCGCACGGCAAGCTTCAGCGAAGGCACCCACCATATCGCCTTTCCCGTCGTTCCAGGGACTTTTACTGATGTTATATGTCGTCGTCGCGGTTGGCCAGAGCGCAAATCCGTCATGGTGCTTGGCAACAAATACCAACCCTTTGAACCCGCCTGCCTTGGCGGCCTTTATGATCTGCCCCGCATCGAAATCCGAGGGGTTGAAAATCCCGGGGTCTGCATCCCCGTATCCCCATTCCTTGTTCTCGAAAGTCGTAGGTGTGAAATGCACCAGCACATACATCTCTGTTTCATGCCAGCGAAGCTGACGCTCCGAGGGGAGGATGCCGAAGGGTGCGGGGGGAGTTACCTGAGCATCAGAAATCGATGCGACGAAAAATGTGACCAGCAGCAGGAGGACCTTCATCAGGTATTTTTTTGAGATACACGGTTGACAAGGGTGCCAATGCCCTCGATTCGGATCCGGATTTCATCATCGGTTGATAGTGTAAAATCATCGGGAGGAACAATGCCTGTGCCCGTCATAAGGTAACAGCCATTCGGGAAGCTGGTCTCCCTAAAAAGCCAGGAGGCCAGCTCTTCAGGCTTCCGCTTCATCTGGTCGAGGGTGATGCCATCGCTGAAGACTTGCTCTCCGTCGCGCAGCACGGTAAGCTGGATGGTGGATTCGGGAGGCATGGGCAACTGACGCACCCAGAGGCAAGGGCCGATCGATGCGCTTCGCTCATAGGTCTTTGCCTGCGGAAGATAGAGCGGGTTCTCGCCCTCGATGCTCCTGGAACTCATATCGTTCCCTATCGTGAACCCTTC
>CAJBPC010000811.1 GCA_903957405.1 uncultured bacterium
AGGCGAAGCCCGTCATATTCCAGTTGAATACATCCTTATCCATCTCCTTGCTCGTGCGGCCACCGAGCTCCATGCTCAAGTACGTGATTTCCTCTGGATTGAGGCTGTCATTCGGCTGGCGCCCTCCACCAGTGGAATACTTCGTCCATTGCGAAACATTCTGCAAGCCCTTTGAACCGATCATCTTCATTGTGAAAAGATCCCTGTGATAGAGCAGTACGATCCTCGGTGTGTTCACCAGCCCGTAACCGGAGGAACTGCGGATGCGGTTGTAATCGAGGCGAGTGCCTGCCACGACAGAGAACTGTTCGCTCAAATTGTACGTCGCCTGTGCATAGATGCCGGCATCGATGACGGAGAAGATATTGCTTCCTGAAACCTGGTTTTCCACGATGCCTTTTTCCTGTGCGAAGGCCACATCCTTCTGCTTGTCACGAAATGCCTGAGGCGACTCATAATCCGTAAGGTAGTCCTGGTACATCAGGTAATCACCCTGTGTCTGGGTGCTTCTCAGATCCAAGCCGCTGGAGACCGACAGCTTCTTGCTTTCGTAGAACAAACGCGTCTCATTCCGCATCTGTTGCGCTTCGTAGTAGTAGTACCGGTTCCTCCATCCGTGCTTCACCATGGAATATTTCGTTAAATTCTGCCCTTCCGTACCATAGATCACGTCGGTCGGACTTGGCAGGCGAGTTCCCATGAAAGTCTGTTCGGGATACATCAGATGGGCCAGATGTAGTGTGGAGGAAGGATCGCCAAGAGCCATGAAATTCACACGATTGGATTCTTTCCCCAGCTTGTGTATGGCAAAGGATGACAGGTTCGAGAGGCTCAGCTTGTCGTTGAAGTTCTTGTCCATCTTCACGTACATCGTGGTGTTGATCGGTGCCCACTTGGAACCGTTCTTTGATCCGGCCTCGTTGATATCCTGATAGAAACCGAAGCCTTCATTCAGCTTCCAGTGTCGGAATCCGATCACGAATTGGTCGAGTTTCATCTTGACCCCGACATAGTAATCCTCCGTATCATTGGACCAGCCAACGGGTGCGCCGTTGACATTCCCCGTATAGGCAGCACGATCGAGCTCCCGCGCCTTATCTATCCCCTGCTGTGTTAATTTGATGCTGTCGATGGCGCCTGAGGGATTCCTCATCACGTTGTAATATGGACTCGTCAGTGGCAGCTTATAATCCTGCATGTACTGGTCCAGTGTCTTGCCCATGAACCGATTCTTCGTCAGATTGAGTTTGTCGTATTTGAAATGATCGACATCCGTTGCCTCATAATCGTAGAACTCGGCGCTAGACATATCGTGTTCGTCAGACTTGTAATACCGTCCGGTCACCTGCATCGAAAACCTGGTGGAGGCTTCTTTACCCCGGATGGCGAGCATGATGTCACCTCCCTTGGTATTCAGCGTTCCAGCCTGTATGTTCCCCATCACCTGCAAACTCCTGTACGATTTCTTATCACCCCTGATGAGCAATGGGTCTTTGGTCTGTTCTTTGGGATCGTAGGTGATGATGTTGATCGCACCGACGAAGGCACGCGGCCCATACATAGTGGATGATGGTCCGTAAAGCACTTCCACCGCCTTTATGCCGCTTATCGGATATTGTCTTGACAGGTATGCCCAATTCAACCAAAGGTCGTTTTCTTCTACTCCATCCACCATCAACAGCGTCCGCTCCGTGTTCTCCTGTCGAAAGCCCATCTGGTAGATGTTCGCATAAGTCACCGCATAGATCTTGCTGATGTGAAAACCCGGGATATCCGACAGGAGGTCTATGACATCGACATATCCCCGGTTCATGATGTCCGCCTTGGTGATCAGTTCGACGGTTGCCGGCGCCCTGCTGGCGTCTTCGTCTTTTTTGGATACAGAACTAACCCTGCTCTGCAGCATCTCCGACTTCACCAGTGCAAGCATGAGGCGGAAGATCATATTCTCCAATGCGGGGTCCCGCTGTTCGAAATTGACGTTCACACGGATCAATCGCTGGATGAAATCCTTCGCCTGATCGGCGGAATCGGTAGCGATGGCCGTGAGTGCGAGGAGTTCGAGTGCACTGGTCCTGTCAGCATTGGATAACTCATTCTTTATCCCATTGACACATGGCTCAAGCAGTTCGGTCACCCGCCTGAAATCACCGATGATGTATGCTTCTCTGGCAGTGTTCAGGTTTTGAGTGCAACTTGTCTCCTGTGCTGAAGAATGACTCAACAGTCCGAAAATGAAGAACAGGATGACAATAGTTTTTGTATGCATGAACGTTTTTTATTTTTTTAAAGCAGCGCTTTTTTCTTCAAGGAGAAACTGCCTGGGGAGCAGCGGCCAATACCCCATTGTCTTGTCATTGCTGAATGTGATGGCCATGGTGCCTGATGACATGAGCCAGAGGTCTGTTATCCAGCCTTTATGTTCCCGAAGGGTGATGGGCGCGTTCAGGCCATATGACTTACCCTGTGACTGGTCGAAGTAGAAGACGTTCATGGCCGCATCAAAACCGGTGGAAACCAATACGTCAAGGCCCTTATCCACATGAACCGTCTCCAGCGAACTGATCCTTGTCAGGTGCAGCTTGTTCCTTTCTGAAACGATCCGCCCGTTCGAGGGATCGATGATGTACAAGTTACCGGCCTCATCCCCCACCGCGATGAATCCTGAACTCAGGTTCCCGGATATGGCAGTGATATCGTCCTTCAAAAGGGTTACTTTCCTGACAGCGTCGGTCCGCTCAGAGAATGCCAGCAGTTGCTTGCCGGAAGCGACATGATATTCTCCCTTTATGACCCTGACATGTGCAGGTGCGGCAATGTTCAGCTGCTTCAGGAGCTTGAGTTTTTGTTCCCCGACATATGCGTAGACATAGGCGGATTGACGGGTGGCGATGATGATTTTTTTCACCTCACCGGGAATGGCGAATGAGCCGGTGATCGAACCGGGAGGCACTTCACTTGCGATCAAAGGGGTCTTCCCATTGAAATCACGGGAGACGACCATATCTGCGTTGGAGACCACGAAATCCTTGTCATCGAAGAAGGACATCCCGTTGACCTCACCCATCTCCAGGGTCTTTATCAAACGGGGCTTTTGCCCGGTCGTCTGCTCCATGATGTTCACATCCCCGTCATATCGTAAGAAACCGAAAAGCCTGGCATTCGGACTTATATGCATTCTTTTGACGAACCGGTTCTGCTCTTCATATATCCTCGCCTTTGAGGAGTCGTTGCGGATCTTTCCCAACATGAGAACCGTCAGGAAATCCCGGTCATAAGGACTACCGCCCTGATCCATGAACGTGCGATATGCTTCTGTGGCCTTCAAACGCCCCTTCGCGTAGTTGCCATTATCGTAGTATTCATAGACGGAGAGTGCATCTGCCCTGGCTTCCTGCAGCATCCGCAGCTTGTTCGCTTCTCGAAAATTCTGATTCGCCTTGTCTTCCGACCGAACGGCTGCTTCCTTGCTTTTTACGGCTTCCTCCATCAAGACGACCGAACGCTGCCGGGCGACTTCAGCAAAAGCTTTGGCCTCCACAGCCACGGCCTTCTCATCCATTGCCTTCTTTTCAGCGATCAGCGCACGGATGCTCTCTGTCTCCGCCTTCTCCATCGCATTGATCGCGACAACGGCCTGCTTCATGGCCTCTATCTTGTTATTTTCCGCTTCTGTCTTTGCCGAGAGGGCTTCCTCCTTCCGCTTCACAGCCAATCCGAGCGCAGACTCAGTCTGCTTCTTGGCGAGTTTTTCTGCGACAGCGGATTTCATTGCCCGGTTCCTTTCCTGCCATGCCCAGAGACTGAGCATCAGGATCAACAAGATGCCAAGGAACGCACCTGCAGCAAACCGGTACGCCATCTTCAACCGACGGGAACGGCTCCGCTCCTGTGCATCCATCTGCTCGTTGAAAGCATGCTCCGAACCGGTGACATAAGACATCACATATTCGAACTCCTGATGGTATCTTTTTGCCCAATGGATGGTGAGGGGATTCGATTCCCTCCACTCCGTGGCCTCCTCTATCTGGGGACCCGTGAGCAACAATCCCTTACCCTGCTCATATTGACGAGCCATGTTGAGGTATTTGCCGTAGAGGTCCACGGCATCTGCCTCTCGCTCACCCCATTTCTGCAAATCGCTCCAATGACTCAGGTACTCATCCGATAAAATCGTGTACATCTCACCGGTCTTGGACAAAAGACCATGCCCTGGATTCGCTGCGAGATCAAGGACCGAAATGGCTTTTTCCAAGGGCAGGCCTGACAGGTCGGATATTTGTGCGGCAGTCATGGCATATCTGAAGGGCCGGCCATTGCGGACCTGCAACATGGCCCGGAAAATCCACTCGATGCGAAGAATTTCCATGATTTTTTCCGCTTCCAAAAGGAATTTACGCCCCTTGTACTCCATGAAAAAAGGAAGAGTACCCACCGCCTCATAATCACTGGCATCGACCGTCGAACCCTTCCTGACACGGGTTGCATCACCGTAGATCCGCTCGGCAAGCCCATGCACGAAAAGCTGAACATAGGTGTATGTGAATGATCCTGATCTTGCATCATGCCGGATGACTCCTGCCGTCTCTTCATCTGGTGTGATGCCGGCGTTGTGCATCGTTTCGATCAGAATTTCATCGAGCAGGTCTCCCGGCATGGGCGTGACGATGAACAGGGATCGGCTGAGCATGTGGGATGCTTCCGAAAGTTTTCGGATCATCGGATTCGCATCTTCGATGGCAATGCCAAAATCGAAGATCACCTGACAGGTCCATTCCCCTGCATGCGAAAGGACATCCACATAGTCGTGGAATGCATCCGCAGACATCTGGTCAAGAAAGATGTGGAAAGACCGGAAAAGATATACTTTCTTTTCATGCCCGGGAGCGGAGAGACTTTTACCGAAAACATCTGTCCATTCCGAGATCTCTTCCACCCGTCTGCCGGATGATTTTATGATGTATGCATAAACCTCCCGGTCAAGCGCACTATCCCCTGATCCCACAAGGAAAAGCACATGGCTTTTGGTGAGCTTCTCAGATGCTTCACCGATATTGCGCTGCAGATATTCAGTAAAATTGGATGACATGTTTTTTAGAACGCAGATGCTTTTTTATGCTATGAGGC
>CAJBPC010000812.1 GCA_903957405.1 uncultured bacterium
ATCGACCGGCAGTGTTCCGTAGTCTTCCGGTACCGGAATGGGGCAATGGCCAACCTATTTAGCAGCTTTACTGCCAACCTCCCCACGGAGGCTGAAATCTCAGGCGATAAAGGACGCATCCGGCTCACCACCCGATTCTACGAGCCAACTGCGACAATCGAATACTATCCGGGGAAAGTCGATAGCAAATCCCTGATTGCCATGGAAAAAAGCACGGGTTGGGGATATCACCACGAAGTCAGGCATGTACACGATTGCCTCCGAAAAGGGCTGACCGAGAGTCCGGTCATGTCGCATGCAGACTCCCTGGCGCTCATGGACGTGCTTGACCGCATCAGGGGAAAAGCCGGCATCAGGTATCCGGCAGACAGGGTATGAAGCATGAAAAAATCACAAATGTCATGAGGGATCCGAAGCTACATCTCCGCTTTCGGGTTCCGCTTGCACAGGATCTTGCCTGTCTTTACGCCTTGATCCCGAATACAGCTCATACCGGAATAGCCGACAGTCTATCCTGGCATTGTAGAACTCAATCTTGCGGGCAGGGTTGAGCCGGATCTTTTTCACCAGATCAAAATTCCCTGAGAATACAAAACCCGTGTAATTCTGGCACTTATTCTTCAGGTAATCTCCGATACGGGCATATTTTTCAGTTAGTTCCGGAATTTCACCAAGCCGTTCGCCATATTCCGGGTTAAAGAATATCACGCCTTTTTCTGTGGCGGGAATGGGCGTTGCGGCAAAATCACACACTTCGAATCGGATTTTTTTCCTCACGCCTGCGGCCAGCGCATTAAGGGACGCGTTTTCAATTGCCCCGGAACTGTTGTCACTCGCGATTATTTGCAGGTCAACCTGATCGTTCACCGCGGCTTCCATTTCTTCCCGGGATTTCTGGTGGAGGGTATCGTCATATCCACGGAGGTGCATGAAGCTGTAGTTGTTTCTGAACAGACCGGGATATCTGTTGGTCGCAAGCAATGCCGCTTCAATGGCTAGGGTTCCGGAGCCGCACATGGGGTTCACAAAAGGTGAGCGACGATCCCACCCGGTAGCGAGTATTGTTGAAAATGCCAAGGCTTCCAGCATGGGGGCCTTCCCTGGGATTTTTCGATACCCATGCCGGGCAAGGCTTTCCCCGGAACTATCGATGAATATCTCCGCATCGCCGTCTTTCCAGAATAAATGAACGACAAGCCCCTGTGCAGATGAGCCCGATGACGGCCGGGTGCCCTTTGAATCTCGGATCCTGTCGACGATCGCATCCTTGACCCTTAGGTTTGTGAACATCGTGTTGTTGATGGTGGGGTGCTGCACGTTGCTCGTGACAGAAAAAAAACCGTCATCCTTTAGGATGTCCTCCCAAGCGATCTTCTTCACTGCCTCATATACATCATCGGGATGTTCCGCCTGAAAGGTATCCAACGAATATAAGATCTGGCTGGCTGCGCGCAGTCTAAGATTCAGCGGAATGCAATCCGCCAAAGTACCGAGCGCCTCGACACCTGTCAGAAAACTTCGCTCTATTTCAATCCCCAATTCCATCATTTCCTGGGTCAGCCAGGGTGATAGGCGGCTGTTACAAGTGATGATGATGCGGGATTTTCGGGTAAAGAGATCATTCATGGCGGTGAAGATAGCCAATAAAAAATGGACGATCCCCTTGCGCCGCCAGGTGACGCATCGTGTGCAACATCCAAAATGACCGGAACAATCAACCGAAATATCCACATGCATTACCTTTGCACCACAACAGGGCCTTAAGGGAAAGCGTATGTGGCGGGTTGGTTTAATAACTCATTGACCAATTGGACGAGGAATGCTGAGCGCTGAAAAAAACATGGGGGAACCATCTGTCAGATGGATATTGACCGGCGGGATCGTCGTTCATACAAAACAATTCAAGGAGATGAACATACCGTCGCTTAGACACATCGTCATTCGTCCGATCACCGCGGTAGACAATCCGCATATCGCAGCCATCATCCGCTCATCCCTTGCCGAGTTCGGCGCCAATAAACCCGGAACGGTATTTACTGACCCCACGACCGACGATCTGTTTTCGCTTTTCCAGCGCGACTTGGCCTATTACTTCGTGGCGGAATATGAGGGTTCGGTGCTTGGAGGCGGCGGTATTTTCCCGAGCGACGGGCTTCCCGCAGACACCTGTGAATTGGTAAAGATGTACCTGATCCCGACGGCACGGGGGGCGGGGTTAGGGAAGAAAATCATCACGCTGTGCCTGGAAAAAGCCGTGGAATATGGTTTCCGAAAGGTGTACATTGAAACAATGCCGGAACTCAAGAAGGCCGTAAGCGTCTATGAGCGTTTTGGCTTCACTCACCTGACGGGGCCGATGGGAAACACCGGGCATTTCGGATGCGATGTCTGGATGATTTTCGAGCCTAGCGGCATTCGGAAAGAAGGGTCACTTCATGATTCGTGAGCGGACATCCCTCACCTGCTTGCCGTTCAGATAAACCTGGAATCCGATTCGAATATTCAATCCGCCATTGCCATCCTGGTTTTTCACCTTTGTGTTCTTGTATCCCAGTACCGCTTCCAGCGCCACGTTCTCATTGATGAAGATGGCCGCACCACCACCCAGTAGATAGGCGAACGCATTCTCGGTGGTTGACGAACCGGGGCTGGACACTTTCCGGTTCAGGAATTCCATATCGCCCGTGAAAAAAGGCCTGACTTTTTCGTTGGTGAAATAATAGCGGGCGAATGGTCCCACTCCAAGGGATGTGACCTTGACATCACCCAACTTGCTGTAGTTGGTGGAAAGCCTGCCACCGACGGCGAGATTATCGATCACAAAGAACCCGAAATCCGGACTAAACTCGATGGTGCTGCTGTTTTTTGCCGTGTTGAGCTGGAGTTGTCCGCCAACCAGCCAATCACCTTTCTCCGTCTGTGCCTTCAGCCCCGTCAAGGAAGCCACG
>CAJBPC010000813.1 GCA_903957405.1 uncultured bacterium
CCGACATATGTGATCAACAATAGATCTTACCTGATATCTACGAACCTCAAAACTTACGCTCAGGAACCTTCCCTATACCGCAAATGGAATGTCAATGCCGGTGCTGAAGCATATTTGAGCGTGAACACCGGATCATACAAGTGGATTATGGGCCCACAATTCAGATATCAAATCTTGTCAAGTTACAAGGACAAATATCCGATACGGGAGCACTTGGTCGATTACGGTTTCAAAGTAGGAATACAGAAGGTCCTAAAATGATAAGATGATGATTTTTTCAAAACCACCGCAAACCCCTTCGGTGGTTTTTATTTTGCACCTGCCCGTAGCTTCGATAATTTTGTATGATGAAATCAAGTTGGTGCATCGCGCTTACTTTGTCATTTTTCCTGTTCTCATGCTCTTCGGATGATGACCAAAACAAAAACGTGGATAAGGAATTCTATCCTGTCATCGCATTTATCAGAAGCGACCTGGATAAGCTTGATTCCCTCCCATTGGCAGTATTCACGCATCGTCAAGAAGGGGAAATCCGTGATACACAGATCATCTCCAAGAAATCGTTCAGACAAAGTGCCGAAGCATACTTTAATCCAGACATTTCTGAAGCACATCTTAAAGACAAATACACGGAAAAGGTCTTCATGGATGAAACTATCAATAGGATCACCCTTTCTTACGATACCGATGACGAATCGGCTATAGTGAAAAATATCAATGTCCTAATAGAACCTACATCAGAGAAAGTAAAGAATATATATTTGGAGAAGCGTTTTGTCAGTGGTGACACCATCTACATTCAAAAAATGATCTGGTCGTCCGGACGTCAAATACAGGTCACAACCATGCCAATAATCAAAGGCAAATCCGGTGCTATGATCAAGATGGCATATGTTTGGGATACATCCAACTGATGGATCTGTCAATATTCTTTCTATACCATGACCAATAAGGCATTTCAAACCATACAGTCGACGATTCCCATCGAGCCTGGCATCTATAAATACTTCGACAAGGATGAAAACCTCATCTATGTAGGAAAAGCCAAGAATATAAGAAAAAGGGTCAGTTCATATTTCAATGCGAGTGGAAAAAGCAGAAAAACAATCGAACTGGTAAGCAGGATCGAACGCATTGAATTTGCCATCGTTGGGTCAGAGCAGGATGCCTTTCTGTTGGAGAATTCATTGATAAAAGAGTTCCAGCCACGATTCAACATCGACCTCAAGGATGATAAAACCTATCCGTACATCGTAATCCGAAAGGAAGCATACCCTCGGGTCTTTCTCACGAGACGGATCATCAGGGACGGCTCGGAATATCTTGGTCCATTTACATCTTCAGGTAAAGTGAGGGAGCTGCTATCATTCATGCGGCAACATATCCAGATTCGCACCTGCAAACTCAATCTTTCGGAGCAACAGATCAAAAGAGGGAAATATAAGCTCTGCCTCGAATATCATCTTGGTAACTGCAAAGGACCATGTGTGGGGCTTCAAACAGAGTCGGACTATAATGAAGGTCTTCAACGATTAAAGAACATGCTGAAAGGCAATCTCTTTCCGGTAATGCTGCATTACCGGAAAGAGATGAAAGAAATGGCTGAAAACATGCATTTTGAAAAAGCCGAGATTCTAAAAAAGAAAATTGAACACCTCAAAACATACAACGCAAACTCTGCAATCATCAACCCA
>CAJBPC010000814.1 GCA_903957405.1 uncultured bacterium
ACACCGGTGATACGTGATCTGCTGGCGGAAGCCATCGCAGCGCTCGGACCTGACTTGCAGGTGAGGGTCTCCGGTACACACCTGGTGCATGTGGCCGTCAATGAACTGAAGGGCAGGACCCATATCAACCTGGTGAATGTCGCAGGTGAACATACCAACAGGTCCGCCATCGGATATGACCAGGTAACCCCCCTGACCGATATTTCCGTCAGCATCAAGGGAAAACCCGCCAGTATAAGATTGAAACCTGAAGGGAAGGACCTGCCATTCAAGTTCGTCAATGGCAGATCCACCTTCGTTATCCCCAGGCTGGAGATCCACTCCATCGTCGAGGTTATCGATAAGTAGATGGAAGGCGTAAGGTGTATCAGAGGGCGCAATGGCAATTCGTGAATGTGAACGGCTTTCCAACCTGATCGGCCATTCTATCTGGGAAATGCATCCCTGATGTCGATCAGGTACATTTGACGGCCATTGCCTCCATGTGGCGAGTCGATGACAACCTTTTTGCCATCTGGACTGGAGCGCGGATGCAGATCGCAACGCCATTCTCCCTTGTACGGGGCAGGTGACTGAAAACGACCCAGATCGATCCTTTTGTCCGTAGGTATATGGTACAGATAAGGTGTTTGCAATCCGTCCTTATCCGCATAAGTGTCGTTCAACAGCCATTCCACATGGTTTCCGACGGGCAGGTAGGTCTGATGGCCATTGACAGGCATCTTTTCCTTCCCGATCCTGACATAGTTTCCTGTCTTGTCCTCGATCTCATAAAATCCCCATTCAAGTCCCTCTGGCTTTGTGAACACGCAAACATGATCATTGTCCTTCCAGACAAAATGGGAGCTGAAGCCTGAAGGATCAATGCAATAGAGGTCTTTACCATTTGCATCACAGGTGAACATTCTTGTCACAAAATCACCCACTGCCATTTTCTGGCGTTCATCTTTTTTGGCCCTCCACCGGTTCAGGAACAGGAACCGCTTCGAGTCGGGACTGACCAGCAGATGATTGAACCAATGCCAGTTATCGGCAACTGAGCCACCCTTGTGGGGGATCCGGGCAATATCCGAAATGGAGAACAGCATCCGGGTATCACCCGTCGACAGGTCCATCCTGTAGATACCGATGTCCCGGGGTGTCTTTTCATCCATGTATGGATCAGGCACGCCGGCATAACCATACCCGGGTCGGAGTCCCTGGATGCGGGAGAACTCCGTGCCTATCGCCCATTTACCATCAGGGCTCAGTGCATATATCGCCTTCTTCAAGGTCTTTTTCTCACCTGTTTTCACGTCAAGGACATGGCTGACGAACTGGTCGCCGACCCTGTCGTTCCATATGATCCTGCTTTTTGACTTTGGGACCCACTGCAACATGCAACCCTGCTGCCAGCCCCAGGCCCGGCTCGTTCCCACTTCCGTCCATCGGTCATTCTCATGCAGGTCGATGATGCCGATCCGAACCACATCATCAGGAGTTGGAGAACGATGTTCAAAATCCACCCGCATGCCCAACACATAACGACCGTCCGGGTCGAACTGCAACTTGTCGTAATAACCGAACCAATGATATCCAGGCCCTTTTGTGATCTTACGAATCGATGGCAACTTCGCCGGTAAAGCACCATACATACGAGTATTTCCGAAAAGAAGGGAAGACAACCCAGTGATCGAAGTAATTTTCAGAAAATCAAGTCGATTCATCTTTGATTGCTCGTTATTCATAGTTGGGTTTTGGACAAACTGGCTTCGAGTATTTTCATTGTTTCCTTCTGCCTTTTCTCAACAAACGCTCTTGCTTTCAGGGTTTTCTTTACGGTACCATTCCATCAGCTTGAAGGATATTACTTCGGCTCGTTTACCTACTTTAATTCTTGATCTAATCAAATTCATATTCATTGAATTTGAAATGATGCATCAGCTCATTTCACGATCAATTGAAACAATGCTGCAGGTATCTTTTCCTCCGGATGCTCAAGCTCAATGATCAACCCTGAAAGCTCCCTCGCCTCCTCAACTTCGATTTTGTTGACCGTTTGATGATTGTCTCTGATCTCCCGGATCAAATTACCATTATCATCAAGTATCCTGTAATTCCGAACGCAAAAAGGAATGACGGTTTCTGGATGCG
>CAJBPC010000815.1 GCA_903957405.1 uncultured bacterium
CACCCTCCAAGGGTACCCCCACCCTCCAAGGGTATACCCACCCTCCAAGGGTACCCCCACCCTCCAAGGGTATACCCACCCTCCAAGGGTGCCCCCACCCTCCAAGGGTGCCCCCACCCTCCAAAGAGTATATCGGCACCCATTTTTTTGGCATCCTATCCAACGTCAAAAGTTGCGTTGCGCCGTATCGGATTGCCATCCAACGACAGATTGACTGGTCGTTACAAGTATGGTGGCGTTCAGGAGGCGCGATCGAAGAAGATGTGATGGGTAGGTGTGGGAGAAACCAGAATCATCCATCTATGGCATGGCGGAGCCCACAGGCTGGATGATTCCCTGTTTTACTGCTATGGATAGCAGGAGTTCAATATGCCTGTTGAAGACATGATCGTTTGCGGGGTCGTGGATGAATCAGGGTAGATGTTTTTTCACCCAACCTTGGAAGAAGTTGAATCCGCGCGCGCCAACGACCATGTCGACCACATTGCCGTTCGTGTCGATGAGTATGCTGACAGGTCTTGTGCCGATACCGGCGATGGATGCTGGCATGGATGCGAAAATTCCGAGGGAGAACTTGTTTTGATTTTCTTTCTGAAATAAGCTGACGGTTTCTATGTCCTCATCTGACAGTGCGACGACTGCGAAACCTTTACTGCCGTATTCCTGCTCTAGCTTGTCGAGGTCGGGCATTTCGCGCCTGCATGGCGGGCACCAGGTCGCCCAGATGTTCAGCAGTACGACTTTCCCTTTCAGGTCAGACAGGCGTTTGGTTTGGCGGTCAGACACATCGATGTATGAGATGCCCGCGACCGTCTCGTCTTTTGCAGACATCACCGATTGGATCGGTGCCTCGTAATTGTTCTTCAGCATGAATAGCACGAACACTCCTGCCGCTAACGTGAACGCATCACCGAAAAGATCCTTCCAGTCCTTTCGTTCCTTCGGCAACCAGTATCCTTTTTTGCGTGCGGCCCTGACAAATGTGTAGACGGTATATGCCATCAGCAGCAGCATGGCGATGCGAAACAATAGGATCAGGGTGCTGGTCATGTTCAGTGGAGTGCTTGTTCCAGATCATTCAGGATGTCGGCAATATTTTCCATGCCGATGCTCACGCGGATAAGCCCGTCGCTGATGCCATATTTCAGTCGGTCTTCCCTTGGGACACTCGCGTGCGTCATCGATGCCGGATGGCACATCAGCGTGTCGCAGGTGCCGAGGGAGACGGTACGGGTGCACATCTTCAACTGGTTCATCAATTGCACGCCTGCCTCCAGTCCACCCTTCATCTCGAAGCTTAGCATGGCGCCTGCGTGTCGCATTTGCCGCATGGCGAGGAGGTGGTCAGGGTGTGTGGGGAGTCCGTTGTAGTTGACTTTAGCCACGGCGTGATGTGATTCAAGGAACGTGGCCACATCCATGGCGTTGTGGCAGTGTCTTTCCATACGGATCTCGAGGGTCTTCATGCCATTGACCAGCAGAAAGGCGTCAAAGGCATTGCTGTTGCCGCCGAGCATGCGGTGGATTTTCGTGGCGTGCGTATTCATGAACTCGAGATCCTTTCCGAGCAACACGCCGCCGATAAGTGTCCCGTGGCCGTTCAGGAACTTGGTCGTCGAATGCACGACGAAGTCCGCTCCGAAGCGGAAGGGTTGTTGCAGGTAGGGGGTTGCGAAAGTATTGTCGCAGGCAACGATCTTGCCGTAGCGGTGTGCGAGGGTTGACAATGCCTCTATGTCCACACACTGTATCGTTGGGTTTGCTGGTGTCTCGAGGTATACCATCTTCACATCCGGATGCTGTTTGAGGGCGTCTTCCGCTTTCTCGAGGTCGCGCAGGTCTGCGATCACGGCCTCCATGCCGAGGGATGGCAGGAGTCTGTTCATGAGGTCCTGCGTGCCGCCGTAGAGGGAGAAATGGGAGAGGATCTTATCTCCTTTTGTGAGGTTTGCCAGCAACAGCGTGGTGATGGCTGCCATCCCTGACGCGTGCAGGATGGCTTTGACCTGCATCTGGGAGCCTTGGTCGTTGTGGACGCCAAAGGTTTCCATCGCCGCGATCTTCTCCTCCGCTTCGGTCATGTTCGGATTCCCCCAACGGGAGTATATATACCCGGGTTCTTCGCCGCTGAAGCGCCGCATTCCCTGTTCCGCATCATCGAATACATAGGTGGACGAGGCATAGATCGGCGTGAGGTGCGCATATTTGGGATCATGCTCATGCCCTGCGTGTATGGCGAGTGAACTGAAGCCAGTGAATGGGAAATTCCTCTCAGCCATGAAATTGATTATTATTTGATATATGATGGATATTGCCGGCGATCTGGCCTTTTCATCGGATGACAAGTCATCCCGGCAGGGTCGGGCTCATGTGACCGGGCGCCTTTGTGCCTTTAAAAAACAATCCGAATGGGGTGTCTTTTTGGGGCAGTGCATGGATGATTTACCTGGTGATACATCAATATTCCCACTTGACCCAGGTCGCACCCCATGTGAATCCACCGCCAAATGCCGCAAGCACGAGATTATCCCCTTTATTGAGTTGTTTTCGGTAATCCCAGAGGCAGAGCGGGATCGTTGCCGCGGTGGTATTGCCGTATTTCTCTATGTTCATCATCACTTTGTCCTGGGTGATTCCCATGCGGTTTGCGGTGGCATCGATGATGCGTTTGTTGGCCTGGTGCGGCACCAGCCAGGCGATATCGTCCGCCTCCAGGTTATTGCGTTGCATCAGCTCGTAGGATACGTCAGCCATGCCTTTGACGGCGAACTTGAACACCGCCGGTCCTTCCTGGAACATAAAATGTTCTTTGTTGGTCACCGTTTCGATGCTTGACGGGCGCAGCGAACCTCCGGCTTTCATGTGCAGGTGCCTGGCGCCGCTGCCGTCGCTTTTGAGGATGCTGTCGAGCACGCCATATCCTTCGATGTTCGGCTCCAGCAATACGGCACCAGCCCCGTCGCCGAAGAGGATGCAGGTCGTGCGGTCGCTGTAGTCGACGATCGAACTCATCTTGTCGGCGCCGACGACCACGACCCGCTTGTAGCGTCCGCTTTCGATCAGTGCGGCACCCGTGGTCAGCGCGTACAGGAATCCGGAGCAGGCCGCGAGCAAATCGAAGCTCCATGCGTTCTTGATGCCGAGCTTGTCGCAGGCGAGGTTGGCGGTGGAGGGGAAGAACATATCCGGCGTAACGGTCGCTACGATCAGGCAATCGATTTCATTCGGCTCGATGCCTCTTTTTTCACAGAGGCGCTGTACGGCCGGCACCACAAGGTCGGATGTCGCCTTTCCGGGCTCTTTCAGGATCCTTCTTTCCGACACACCGGTGCGGCTGCGGATCCATTCATCATTGGTGTCCACCATCTTTTCCAGATCGGCGTTCGTGAGCTTGTCTTCAGGCACATAAGCGCCAATGGCAGTGATGGCTGCAGTGATTTTAGTACGCATGTGTATATTGAAATATTCGAAACGCGAATGTACCGAATCGCAGTAAATTTGAGGAAAGAGAATATACAGGTGGCTGCATCATCGTACAAAACCTTTATTTTTGAGGTCAATACCCCAGTATGATCGCTTATCTACACGGCACACTCACCTACAAATCACCTTCGATGGTGTTTATGGAGGTCAATGGTGTCGGATACGAGGTGCAGATCAGTCTGAATACATACAGCAGGTTGCAGGACATGGAGAAGGGAAAGCTGTTCATTTACCAGCAGTTCCGGGAGGATGGCCAGACATTGTATGGCTTCTTTGATACCGCGGAAAAGCAAATGTTCGTGCAATTGATAGGCATCAGCGGCGTGGGTGCATCAACGGCGAGGATGATGTTGTCATCCATGCGGCCGGATGAGATCTCCAAGGCCATCGCACAGGGTGATCACCGCACGCTGGAAAGGGTCAAGGGTATCGGGAAGAAAACGGCCGAAAGGATCGTATTGGAACTGAAGGATAAGGTCTTGAAACTGGAGATGGAACCGGGACAATCCGCCCTGGCAGGCAATTCATCCGAGCAGGATTCGTTACATGCCTTAGTGGCCCTCGGCATACCCCGGGCTTTGGCGGAATCCGCAGTGAAGAAGGCCTTGGCCTCGACAACGGGAGAACCCGATTTGGAAACAATCATTAAAAAAGCACTGCAGCATATTTGACTGGAACTCTACCCAATCACAAGACGGCATCAATTGACTAGACTTCCGGTCTCTATATTTTCACGTCATCTGTGGATGACTATCTCTGTATGGGCAATGCTCTGTACTGGTGCGTTTGCACAGACAGACACATTGCCGGTGAAGAGAGATACCCTTTCCATAAAGGACACGCTGCGTTTTCCCATCTACGACAGGCGAGGGGACAAGTACAGCCAGACATCCCGAAATCCATTCGACCTCAAGGATCCTCTCAATATCCGGGATTCCATTGCGTATGATCCCAATACGAAGGAGTATTACATCTACGAAAAGATCGGTGACCGTTATTTTCGCAAGCCGACATCCCTCACATTTGACGAATACATGCGCATCCAGTCCCGTAGGGCGGAGTCTGACTATTTCCGGGATCGTGCCGGAATGTCCTCCCTGCTGAACCGGCGTGCACAGAAACCGCAGCTGTCGATGATGGGGAAGGATTTGTTCAACAGGCTTTTCGGCAATGGGAAGATAGATATCAAGCCACAGGGAGAGGTGAACCTCACCGCAGGCTACCAGGGGCAGAACATCAAGAATCCCACCCTCCCCGAAAGAGCCAGGAAAAACGGGGGACTGGATTTCGACATGGCTGCGAACCTGAACGTCATGGGGAATATCGGCGATAAGCTGAAAATGCCCATCAGTTACAATACTCAGTCCACTTTCGATTTCGAGAACCAGCTGAAGCTCGATTACGCCGGATCAGGTGAAGACATCTTCCGGAAGATCGAAGTGGGCAACACCTCGTTCGCATCGAAGGGGACGCTCATTCCCGGCGCGCAGCAGCTTTTCGGCATTAAGACACAGATGCAGTTCGGCCGCCTCTGGTTGTCGACCGTGTTTGCCAACCAGCGCTCCCAGCGGCAGTCTGTCGCCATGCAGGGCGGTTCCAGTGCGCAGCCTTTCCAGGTGAAGGCGGATGAGTACGAGGAAAACCGACACTTCATGCTCGCACAGTATTTCCGGAATACTTACAACGCGGCGATGAAGAACCTCCCCGTCGTCAATACGCAGGTGCAGCTGCTGCGGCTCGACGTATGGGTCACGAACCGGACAGGGGCCACCACCAATACCCGCGATATCGTAGGTCTGATGGACCTTGGTGAACAGAAGCCCTTTCAGCAACCCCCGGTCATCAATCCCCTGGGTGGGTCCGCCTTCCCGGCCAACGGTTCGAATGACCTCTATCAGAAAATCATCTCGAATCCGTCGAGCCGCAATCCCGCACTGATCGGCAACTACCTGAACGGAATGGGACTGTTGCCTGTCCAGGATTATGAAAAGACCTTTGCGCGTAAACTGGACAGCACACAGTATTTCTTCAACCGGCAGCTTGGCTTCATCTCCTTGAATATCACGCTGCAGCCAGACGAGGTGCTGGCCGTCGCCTATCAGTATACCGTGAACGGAAGGGTGTTCCAGGTCGGGGAGTTCTCGCAGGATGTTCCGGTGGATTCCACCTCCGGCGTTCAGAAAGTGCTCTTTCTGAAACTGCTCAAAGCCACGTCGCAGCGGACAAAGCTCCCTGTCTGGGATCTGATGATGAAGAACATCTATGCCATCGGCTACGGACAGCTGGAGCGCCGGGATTTCCAGTTCAACGTATTGTACCAGGAACCAGGCGGGGGTGAAAAAAGATACATACCAGAAGGTGACCAGGCCGGCGTCCCGCTTCTGACACTGCTCAACCTTGACCGACTCAATAACCAGAACGACCCACAACCCGACGGGGTATTCGACTTCGTGGAAGGATACACCGTGAACTCTCAGCAGAGCCGCATCATCTTCCCCGTGCTCGAACCCTTTGGCCGTGACCTGGAACATATCTTCACAAGAGACCCATCCCTGCGACAGAAATATCTATTCTACCCGCTCTACGATACCATCCGGGCGATCGCCTCCACATTCGCCAACCTCAACCGTTTCGTCATGAAGGGTACGTCGCGGTCCACCGGTTCCTCCGGAGAGATATCCCTCAATGCATTCAACGTGCCGCCTGGATCCGTTACCGTCACGGCTGGGGGAAGGACCTTGCAGGAAAATGTCGACTATACGGTCGACTATGTATCCGGCACCGTCAGGGTCATAAACGATGCCATCGCCCGCTCGGGAGTGCCGGTGAACGTACAGTTCGAGAACAACGCGACATTCGGTGTGCAACAACGAACCTATATCGGCCTGCGCTGGGATTATCTGATCAACAAGAAGTTCACCATCGGTGGTACAGCCGTCCGGCTGAGTGAAAGACCGTTCTTCACCAAGATGGAGATCGGCAGCGACCCGATCCGCAATGCCATGGTCGGCTTCGACCTCAACTACAACAGCGAGATGCCGAGGGTGAACAAATGGCTCGGTGCGATCCCGAACTACAAGCCCTCGGGGGCATCCACCATCTCCGCCTTCGCAGAAGCGGCCAACATGATCCCCGGCCACGCCCCGCAGATCGGTAAGGGAGACGCCGGCTTGATATACGTCGATGACTTCGAAGGCACAAAGGCCAGCATAGACCTTCGCTTTCCGCTGGTCAGCTGGACCCTGTCGTCGACCCCGCGGGGTGCGACCGACCGCAGCGGAAATATCCTTTTCCCGGAAGCGGAACTTTTTGACGATATCAACTACGGAAAAAACAGGGCGAAACTCGCATGGTACAATATCGAACCCATCCTGCAGGAGAAAAGCAACCCCAACAACCCCGTCCGAAGCAACCTCACGGAGCTCTCCGACCCGCGCGTGCGAAGCGTCTCACAACAGGAGATCTTCCCGCAGCGGACGCCCGATTTCGGACAAAACCAGCTGGTCACTTTCGACATGGCTTTCTATCCGAAAGACAAGGGCCCGTACAACTATGAAGCAAAAGACCTGGATGGCAATGGCCGGCTTGCCAACCCCCGGAAGCGTTGGGGCGGCATCATGCGATCGATCGATCAGACCGATTTCGAGACGGCCAACATCGAATTCATTGAGTTCTGGATCCTCGATCCATTCATCAAGGGCACGAATCCTGCAGGAGGCTCACTTTTTTTCAACCTGGGCAACGTCTCCGAGGATGTCCTCAAGGATTCCCGCCGGTTCTATGAGAACGGGCTCGCTACGCCAAGCATTCCATCATCCACCACAACATCCAACTGGGGCATAACCCCCGTCAACCCCATCCAGGTCACGCAGGCCTTCAGCAACGATCCGGCCGATAGGCCATATCAGGATGTCGGATTCGACGGAATGCCCGATACCACAGAACAGCGCATCCGGCAGGATTACCTGAGGGATATCCGCAACACCCTCGGTGCGGGCTCCACGGCGGCGCGCGCGGCGGAAGCGGATCCCTCCACAGATAATTTCAGATATTATCGGGACGCTTTTTACGATCAGCAATCTACGGGTATCCTTGGCCGCTATAAGCAGTTCAACAATCCGCAAGGCAATTCCCCCATCGCCTCGGCAGGGTCCAGCTTCGCATCGGCATTCACCATGTATCCCGACGGGGAAGACCTCAACCGCGACAATACCCTCAATGAAGCAGAAGAATATTTCCAGTACCGAGTCGACGTCAAACCGCCTTCGCATCCGGTCATGCAAGTCGGACAAAACTACATCGCAGACCGGAAAGTCGTGAACGTGCAGCTGGCGGACGGTTCCCGCCAGGACCAGCTATGGTATCAGTTCCGCATCCCCGTCACGCAGTATGAGCGCAAGGTCGGGGAGATCCCAGACTTCAAGTCCATCCGATTCTTCAGGATGTTCATGAACGACTTCGAGGATTCCGCAGTCTTACGATTCGCCAAGCTGGAGTTGGTGCGCAACAACTGGCGGCGCTTCTCCTATGATTTCGACACCTCAGGTCAGTACAAACCCATCGACCTGACGGGTGCGACCGCCTTCAATGTATCCGCAGTGAACATCGAAGAGAACGACAAGCGCGACCCCATTCCGTACCGCATCCCACCCGGCATTGATCGCGTACAGGCCCTCAGCAATGGCGGGATCAACATCCTCCAGAACGAACAATCGCTGAGCATGTCGGTCTGCAACCTGCAGGAAGGCCAGACCCGGGGTGTATTCAGAAACCTTAACCTCGACATCCGTCAGTATCGCAAACTCGCCATGTTCATCCATGCGGAGAGCCTGAAGGGACAGACTCCGCTCCGGCAGAAGGAAGTCTATGCGGTTATCCGGATAGGCAACGACTTCATCAATAATTTCTATGAGATCCGCTACCCGCTCGAGATCACGCCATTCGGCACGTCGGATGTGAATGTGATATGGCCGGAAGCCAACAGCATCGACATCGACCTCCTGGATCTGGTGCGGCTGAAGACAGAGCGCAATGTAAATACCAATAATCCCAACTTGATCTATCGGAAGACCATCGGCGGCAAGATATATTCCATTGTCGGTAATCCCAACCTCGGCGAGGTAAGGGGCATACTGGTAGGGGTGGAAAACCCCCGGGATCCGTCAGGCGGCCGTCCTGTCTGCACAGAAATGTGGATCAACGAACTCCGGTTGTCGGGCATCGATGAAAAAGGCGGTTGGGCCGCTGTGGGACAGGTGAACATGCAGCTGTCGGACCTCGGGTCATTGTCGGTTTCTGGGAATGTCCATACCCGTGGCTTCGGCCAGCTGGAACAGCGGGTGATGGAGCGTTATCGCGATGACTTCTCACAGTTTGACATCTCCGCAAACATGCAGCTCGGAAAGCTGCTCCCTAAAAGCCTCGGATTGCAGATCCCGTTCTTTGCGAATTTCTCCAGGGTCTCCAGCACGCCGCAGTACGATCCTTATGACAAGGACGTCGAACTCCGGGAAAAGATAAAAGCCTTCGGCACCCAAAAGGACTCCATCCGCGATGAGTCCATCGACTTCACCAGCATCAAAACGATCAACTTCACCAACGTGCGGGTGATGCCTTTACAGGACAAGAAGATCCGGTTATGGAGCATTTCCAACTTCGATTTCAGCTATTCGTTCACTTCCACCAAGCAGCACAATCCACTCATTGAATTGAACGAGGTCAACAGGCATCTTGGAGGTGTCGGCTACAACTTCGTAAACCAGGCCAAATTCATTGAGCCGTTTAAGAACAAGCTCAAGCCGAAAACGAAGATGCTCGATTTCGTCCGGGCGATAAACTTCAACCCGATGCCGAACCTCATCGGCGTGCGATGGGATGCCCGGAGGCAGTTCGGTGCGATCCGTCCGCGCAATGTCGGTGGCGGACCCTACAAGATCCCGGAGACCTATGACAAGTATTTTGTCATGGACCGGAACTATAACCTGCGTTGGGACCTTACGAAGTCATTCAATTTCGATTTCAAGGCGATCAACAATTCCCGGGTGGATGAGCCATTTGGCCGGATCGATACCCGGCCGGAGAAGGACACGATGCGCCAGAACATCCTCAAGGGTGGGCGGAACACACTCTATAACCAGAGTGCGGATATCACCTACAACCTGCCCACGGCGTTGTTTCCTTTCCTCGACTGGACTACGGCGAATATCGCTTACAGGACAACGTACAGCTGGATAGGCGCATCGCGGCTGGCCGTGGAGCTGGGGAATACGATACAGAACAGCAACCAGAAAGGGGCGACCATGGAGTTGAATTTCCAGCAACTGTATTCCAAGTCAAGGCTGCTGCGCGCCGCCAGTGAGGGTAAATCGAAAGCTGCAGTCGCCGCCCCGGTGGCTCCGCCGGTGAAAAAGAAAATCTCGGATTCCACATCGA
>CAJBPC010000816.1 GCA_903957405.1 uncultured bacterium
AAATAGAGTATATATCTGGAGATAACGAATTCATCCGTAAGAAAGTCAAGCCGAACTTTGTCATCTTGGGTAAAAAACACGGTGCGAAGATGAAAGGTGTGTCTGTCATGCTGGCATCGTTATCGCAGCCCCAGATCAGGCTTTTGGAAATCGAGGGAAAGATTGAACTGATGGTGGATCGTGATCCTGTCGTCATATTGCTTGGCGAAGTAGAGGTCCAAAGCGAGGATGTGCCGGGGTGGGTTGTTGCCAGCCGGGGCTCGCTGACGGTGGCTTTGGACATTCAGATCTCCGGCGAGCTGGAGGAGGAAGGGAATGCCCGGGAATTGGTAAACAGGATTCAAAAGATCCGAAAAGATAGCGGATTTGATCTGACGGACAGGATAATGGTGAAAATTTCCCTTGATGAAAGACTAATTCCTTCCATCTCAAGATTTAAAAACTATATTTGCGCGGAAATATTGGCAGATGGTCTGGTTATTGAGCCTCTTTTGTCAGAGGGTGTGGAAACAGAGGTGAACGAAATCCATCTCAAAATCCTGGTATCAAAAAAAGGGTAAATCATGCCTACAAACAAAAAAGCACCTGCGGCGCCTAAAAAAACAGCTTCTACAGTTGCGAAACCGGAGCCTCAAAAACCCGTTGCGAAGCAATCTGAACCAAAGAAAGCTGTTGCCGCCAAGCAACCTGCCAACGCGCCTGCAAAGGATGCGGTGAAAAAACCTGTGGGATCTGCAACGCCATCACCCAAAAAAGATGCACCGGCTCCTGCGGTAGCGACATCCAAGTCAGCGAAAAACTCAGCTAAGCCGGCGGAGAAAGTCGCACCGAAATCTCCTACACAACCAGCGGCCAAGGCACCGGCCAAGGCATCGGCAAAGCCAGAAGCGAAATCTGCTCCAAAACCCGAGTCAGTTGGCGTGAAACCACCGTCCCCTGCTGCGGCAAAACCCGCTGCTGCCGCAAAACCCGCTGCTGCGGTAAAACCCGCCGCTGGCGCAAAACCTGCTGCTTCGGTAAAACCCGCCGCTGCCGCAAAGCCGCCCGTAAAAGATGAGTCGATCAAACCGACTCCCGCTCCAGTAAAGTCAACTACCACAATGAATAATGCTGCCCGAATGGCTGAAATGAGGAAAGCGGCCCGTGCCCAGGAAGCAGCTAAACCTGCAAAAGCGGTGGCAATGCCCAAGATCAGTGCCACTTCTTCTCGTAAATACGAACCGGAATTCACGAAATCTGTACTCGACAAACCCATGCAGGAGCAAACCGGTCCGACAATGAGATACAGCGATTCGGATTTACAGGAATTCAGAGAACTGATTGCCCGTAAACTGGATGCTGCAAAAAAGGAACTCACCTACCTTCACGGGCTAATCACCCGAAAAGATGCAATGACTGGTGACGAGACCGATAGCCGTTACATGACCATGGAAGATGGAAGCCTGAGTATGGAGCGGGAACAACTCAGCCAGATGGCCAGTCGTCAGCATGACTTCATTGATAAACTCGAAAAAGCCTTGATCCGCATCGAGAACAAGACCTATGGGATCTGCAGGGTGTCAGGAAAACTCATCGATAAGGCGCGGTTGAGGGCGGTACCACATGCTACCCTAAGCATGGAGTCAAAGATGGGCATGTCAAAAAATCCCAATTTACAGTAAGTAATGACTGATGTCCCGCGCCAGTCACTATGACTGGCCGGTTGTGCATCCTCATGTTCAATCCTCACTTCACTTCCTGCATGTCTACCAATCGCTTGTAAATGCCTTTCTGGGCGATCAGATCTTCATGTCTTCCTCTTTCCATGATCCTGCCTTTGTCAAGCACGATGATCTCATCGGCATGTCGGATGGTCGATAGTCTGTGTGCAATGACAATGCTGGTGCGGTCTTTCATGAGGTTGTTGATGGCATCCTGTACAAGTTTCTCGCTCTCTGTGTCCAACGCCGAAGTGGCTTCATCGAGGATCAGTATGGGTGGGTTCTTAAGGACTGCCCTTGCGATGGTGATGCGTTGTTTTTCGCCTCCGCTCAGTTTCGCACCCCTGTCACCTGTGTTTGACTGGTACCCACCTTCCTTTTGTATGATGAATTGGTGTGCATTGGCGATGCGTGCAGCTTGTTCCACCATTTCCTCCGGACAGGTCGGTTTTCCCAGCGCGATATTCGATGCGATGGTATCATTGAACAGCAGGGGTTCCTGCGTAACCATTCCCATGAGTTCCCTTAGGTCCTTTATCGCATACTGCCGGATGTCCACACCGTCTATGAGCAGCGAACCCTCTGTGACGTCGTGAAATCTCGGAAGCAGATCGGCGAGCGTGGATTTACCAGCACCTGATGAACCGACAAGGGCAATTGTTTTCCCCTTGTCGATCCGCAGGTTGATGTCCGTAAGAATCGGTATTCCCTTATGAGAGAATCCAACTCCCCTAAACTCTATTGAATTCTTGAAAGATGCTAAGGGTACCGGGTTGGCGACTTCGCTGATCGTTTCCTGTTCCGTGATGAGTTGCTGGATACGTTCAATGCTTGCAGCTCCTTTTTGAATGTTATAGGATGCGGAGCTGAGTGACTTAAGCGGGTTTATGACCTGTGTGAAAATGGCGATATAGGTCAGGAAGTCGGTCGCATTAAGGGAGAAAGTGTTGGTGAGGACCAGCCGGCCTCCGTAATAAAGCACACAACATACCGCGAGTATGCCCAATGTCTCTGAAACCGGGGATGCCAGATCCCGTCTGCGATTCGCCTTATTCTTGATGGTGTAGAGGGTATGGTTTTCCTGCCTGAATTTTTCCAATTGATGGGCTTCAGCGTTGAATGCCTTTACGATCCGGATGCCGCCCAGCGTCTCTTCAATCGTACTGAGGATATCGCCTAGTTTTTCCTGCACTTTTGTAGATACCCGTTTCAGTGACCTGCCGATGCGTCCGATCACCAATCCTGCAATCGGAAGGAACATCAATAGAAAAAGGGATAATTCCGGACTTAAGCTGATCATGGCGAAAAGATAAAACGTGATGATCACCGGCTCCCGGAAAAAGGTTTCCAGGAAGCTTATGGTAGAGAACTCCACGTCCTGGAGGTCGTTGGTGAGCTTGCTCATGATCTCCCCTTTCCGCTGCTCATTGAAGTATCCTACGGGCAAATGAAGGATCTTGTAGAACATGTCCGACCGCATGTCATTCAGTATCCGGTTGCGGATCGGTGCCAGCACATACATCGAAAGGTATAGGAAAAGGTTCTTGAGCAGTATGGCCGTCAGCAATATGATACAGATGAAACCGAGTGCCCTGATTTTGCCTGCGGGGGTGGTCATGATCTCCGTAATGGAATCATAGAAGGAGTCAGTCAAACCCCCGATGCTGAATCTGGATCCCGAAAGCATGCCTTCATTCTCTATGCCAAAAATCAGAGCGAGGAACGGTGATAAAAGTGCCAGCGACATGGTCGAAAAGAAGGCTGAAAGCAGGTTCAGGCTGAAATACAACCCAACGAGTCCCGGGTAGTTTCGGATGTACTTAAAAATGATTCTTAGGCTCTTCATGCAGGATAGTTCTGATTTTCCACGAGTAGGGCCAAAAGTAACTAATTTTACAGCCATCAATAGAATCGTATGGAGGAAGGTAAAAGACAAAAACAGATTGCAGGAGTGATCCTGGAGGAGATGAATGATATCTTCCAGCGGCTTGGACTCAACATGATAGACGGGGGTATGGTGTCGATATCGAATGTAAAAGTCACCCCGGATCTGCTGGAGGCAAGGATTTATTTAAGTCTCTATAAGATTCCGGATTCGGAGAAGGCATTCAAACGCATCGCATCCAAAAACTACGAGGTCAAGAAAGAACTTGCTGAAAGGGTCAAACATCAGCTAAGGCGAATTCCTGAACTGAAATATTTTCTGGATGACACGCTGGACCATGTCTTCAAGATGGAGGAACTGTTCCGCAAGATCAATGAGGATAAAAAGCCCTGACTCATCCAATGCATCTAAGATTCGCCTGGAGATATTTCAAGGCAAAGAAGACCACCAATGCCATCAATGTGATTGCATGGGTGAGTGTGCTTGCCATCGTCATCGGCACGGCCTCACAGATCGTCATCCTCAGTGCATTCAACGGGTTTGAGAGTCTTGTGAAATCCATGTATTCATCTTTTTACACAGATATCCGGATTATCCCGGCAAAAGGGAAAGTAATGGAACTTGACAGCTTGATGCTGTCTCGGTTGGCTTCTTTTCCCGGCGTCAGGGCGGCTTCTTTGATTGCTGAAGAAAAGGCGTTGCTGCAGAACGGCGACTTTCAAGCCATTATTTTTATCAAAGGGGTCGACAGCAACTACCATTCCGTGGCGGGCGTGCCGACTAAGATGCTGCGGGGTGTTTTCCAAACGGGCACTGCAGACTACCCGAAAGCGGTACTCGGTTCGGGGGTTGAAAATGCCATTGGCGTATTGTCTGACAGAAGCCTCTTGCCACTCGCCATTTACCTTCCCAGAAGGGGACTGACCGATCTTTCCAATCCACTCGAATCCCTGAGCCTCGGTCAAATCCTGCCTGTCGGTAGTTTCATGATACAGCCAGATTTCGATAATAAGTACGTTATCACCAACTTGGATTTCCTAAAACAACATCTTTTTTACGGTACTGATGAATTTAGTGCGGTAGAGATCGGGCTTCAGGACGCTCGTGACGAGGATGAGGTACAGTCTGGACTTCAACAATTGCTCGGCCCGGCATTCAAGGTGCAGAATAAATACGAGCAGAATCGGAACCTCTATGCCACCATCCAGTTAGAGAAATGGGCCATCTATGCGATCTTCTCGCTTATTTTACTGGTCGCGGCCTTCAACATGATAGGGGCGCTGAGTATGCTCGTCCTGGAAAAGAAAAAAGACATTCAGGTGTTGCAGGCCATGGGTGCGGGGGAAGGTCTGATCCGAAAGATATTCATCAGCGAAGGATTGCTGCTGGCAACCATAGGATTGGTGGGCGGCATCCTTGTGGCATTGCTCTTGTATTACCTTCAGATCAACTACAAACTCGTTCCACTCCAGGGACAGTCTTTTTTGATAGATTACTACCCGGTCAAATTGGTATTCCGGGATTTTGTCCTTGTATCATCGACTGTATTGTTGATAGGGTTCCTTGCATCCTGGTTTCCCGCAGTACGTGCGGCTAAACAACCATTCGAACTTAGGAATTAACCGAATAAAAAAAGTCCCATGTGGGACTTTTTTATGGCAATGCTGTGTAGATATTCAGTAATCCCCCATGGTTTCTGGCAGTTGCGCCAATGCCTTTGACAGTTGTTCGTCATTGGGCGCCACACCATGCCAGTTGTGGTCATTCTCCATGAAGTCGACACCCTTTCCCATGGTGGTGTGCATCATGAGTGCGATTGGTTTGCCCTGGCCGGTCATAGTTTTGGCTTTTTCCAACACTGCAACGACATCATCCATGTCATTGCCCTGCATTTCAAGGGTTGCCCATCCGAAGCTTTCAAATTTCTGACGGATATTTCCGAGAGACATCACTTTTTCCGTCGGTCCGTCGATCTGCTGGCCATTCCAGTCAACAGCGGATATGAGGTTGTCCAGTTTATGGTGGGCCGCAAACATGACAGCTTCCCATATCTGTCCTTCCTGGAGTTCACCATCACCGTGGAGTGAAAATACCAGCCTGCCGTCTCCATTGAGTCTTTTAGCCATGGCTGCTCCACAAGCCACGCTAAGCCCCTGGCCCAGTGATCCGGAAGCGATCCGAACTCCCGGAAGGTGTTCATGTGTTGCAGGATGACCTTGAAGCCTTGAATTCAGCTTTCTGAAAGTGGAAAGTTCACTGATGGGAAAGTATCCCGACCTAGAGAGCACAGAATAAAACAAGGGTGACACGTGTCCGTTCGAGAGAAAGAAGAGATCTTCATCTACTGCATCCATATGAAAGGATGGGTCATGCTTCATGAACTTGAAATACAATGCGGTGACGAAATCAGTGCATCCAAGTGAGCCGCCCGGGTGGCCGCTTTGCACACCATGTACCATACGAACGATGTCACGCCTGACCTGACTGGAGATTTCCGGAAGTGTAACCATTATAAATACTGAACTTATGAGTGTAAAATTATACAATATTTGCTTTCGGAAAGGCATTTTCAGTCAATGCATCTTTATGTACTCTTCAGAATGTCAATATTTTGTGCCAATAGTAATAATTTTTCATAAAAACTCGTTAACTATGCAGTGCACATTAGGCATGCTACCCTATTCCTGAAAGTCAGATGTGTTTTTAGGATCAGATACATCATTGCTTAATAAAGTGATAAAAGCTCTTCATGGATTTAATTTTACTTGGTTCTGCATTGGCTTTTTTCATCACGTACATGTCGATACCGGTCATCATAACCGTGTCGGAGTGGAAAAAGCTGTTTGATGAGCCGGACGAGCGTAAGTTGCACGCCACCCCGGTTCCTTCCCTTGGCGGCTTGGGCATTTTTGCCGGCATGATCATGTCGCTTCTATTATCCGTGTCTTTCACAGAGGCGCCTGAATTCCAATATTTCGTGGCAGCCTCTTTGGTCATTTTTTTCCTTGGCATGAAGGACGATATCCTCGTCCTGTCTCCCATGAAAAAGCTTATAGGACAGATGATAGCGGCTTTTCTGCTGATGTACAAGGGTAATATCAAGATCGGGAGCATGCATGGTTTCCTGGGTGTGTATGAGCTGCCGGAAGCGATGAGTTTCGCCCTGACAATGTTTGCGATAGTCGTGATCATCAACTCCTTCAATCTGATCGATGGGGTGGATGGTCTTGCTGCTTCGCTGGGACTGCTTACTGCTCTTGTTTTCGGTTCTTATTTCTATTTTGTTGGGCAGATGCCATATGCATTACTCTCTTTCATTACGGCGGGGAGCCTCATGGGTTTCCTGATCTTCAATCATTCTCCCGCACGCATCTTCATGGGAGACACGGGGTCGCTGCTGTTGGGCTTGGTGAATGCCATTTTGGTGATACATTTCATCTCCACCGCAGGTGATACGCAGTCAATTTTACCGATCAGCGCTGCACCTGCCATAGGATTTTCCATACTGATCCTTCCTCTTTTCGATACGCTGAGGGTCTTCGCGATCCGGATCCTAAGCCGGAGATCGCCTTTCAGCCCAGATCGGAATCATATCCATCATCTTTTGCTTGACTATGGCCTGACGCACTCTTCGGTCACTTATATCTGTGTGACAGTCAATATATTGTTCATTGTGTTCGCATATTTCAGCCGATCTTTAGGCACAACGGTTTTGTTGTTGACTATGCTACTTTCAGCTATTGTGATCACGGGCTTATTGATCTATAACCTGAAACGTAAAAGGCAATACGTAGAACCCAAGTACGCCGACGGACATCCAACCATCAATGCCCAAACGCTGCTTTCATTCAGAAAAAAGAAGCTTGTATTGCCGGAAGACAACTGAGAATCTGAAAGAAACGCGTTTGGCTTCCTTTTGTTAGATTTGCAGTCCATTCAACCCCATTCTTATGTCAGAAGAACTGAAGATGTATGTCGATC
>CAJBPC010000817.1 GCA_903957405.1 uncultured bacterium
ACTTCACCACGACGTTTGATGGAAGGCTTTTTGAAAGACTGGCGTTCCCTGAGCTGCAGGAGAATCTTTGCCTTCTCAAATTTCTTTTTGTACTTCTTAAGCGCCTTGTCGATGTTTTCGCAGTCTTTTGAATCGATGATGAGCATATAATATACCTCTTTTTAGGTCGGCAAAGATAACAGACCTTGGCAATTCCTCCAAATATCCGTAAAAAAATCGGCGAGATCTACGAAATTGCACCTCAAATCGTACACCTCATGTTCACTGGCATCATAGAAACCCTTGGCACCATCGTGAAAATTGACCGATCCGGCTCGAACATGAGCTTCTGGATCCTATCCGACATCACCAGTGAACTGAAGATTGACCAGAGCCTCTCACACGATGGAGCCTGCCTGACGGTGGAAGCCCTTGAAGGAAACACCCACAAAGTGACCGCTGTGTCAGAAACATTGCAAAAAACCTGCCTCGCCAGCTGGGAAATGGGCAGAACCATCAACCTGGAAAGAGGAATGATGCTCGGAGGACGACTTGACGGGCACCTGGTCCAAGGGCATGTCGACGCCACAGGCACTTGCATGTCTGTCACCGACATGCATGGCAGCTGGGAGTATCGCTTCAGGTTTCCAACATCACATGCCGCCCTCGTCATCGAAAAAGGATCGGTATGCATCAACGGCATCAGCCTCACCGCATTCAACGTCACCGATGACTCCCTAACAGTGGCCGTCATCCCCTACACCTACACGCACACAAACATCAACACCACACGGGTGAATGACATCGTCAACATAGAATTCGACATGGTAGGGAAATACATCAACAGAAGAAACGACCTTAGCACACATGAATGACCGGCATCAATAAACGACTATTAACCGGCTACTTGACGGATGTCAGCTTCTCTCCGTCCCACAGATACCTTTTCTCCTTTCGCGTGACCTTTGCCACAGGCATCCCTTTCTTGTCGGTCTTATCGGTGTGTTCACTATGCTCCTGACGCCAAATGACGGTATTGTCTACCCCACCCTTGACACCGGGCCACACCAGCGACTCCCGAATAAACAGGTCGTCATCCGCAAAGGCTGTTTCCGTCAGCGGCAAGGCCGTCATCTTCTTCCCTGTCCATAAAAATGCACAGGAGATCGTGGACATCTCATGCACTTCCGGCACCAGTTCGAAAGAAAATCTTCCGATCACATTCTTTAAACCCATGACTGCCGGAACGCTGCCACCGTTGATGGTTTCATAGCCGATATCTGTAAAACTCAATAGGGATCTGTCGATCACCTTCCCCTCCCGTACCGCCTTTACCAAAAAATCGTGTACATTCTCGGTCTCCAACTCTCCATCCACGGTCCGCGTCCTGCGAGAAACACGATCGACCGACACCAGAAAAAACGCATCAGGCAATACCAGGCGTTTTAACGCCACCAATCCCGACCACACATACCCCTGCTTCCTTACGCCGTTCTTTGTATAGGATATCCTGAACCACGGGGCAAGAATGCCTTTAAGCTCCAGATCATTGGCCGCTCTCGACTGCACTCGGATGCTGTCGCCGGCATACAAGGTATCCATGCGCACAGATCTCGTATCGGGAGCAGCTCGAATGATGGCCGTATCGGAAAAAATATAGTCCACACGCCCCTGTGTGTATTTTCCCCAAATACCGTAATGCTTCGCTGCCGTCTGCGCTTGCAGCACATCGGACAAGGATCCGGCTATGAAGAGGATGAACACGAGACACTTTGTCATTGACATATCAGCAGATTTGATTTGGGACCAATATAAAAAGAAACCATCCTCCACGCATAAATTCAGAGAAAATAATGTGGATAAAGGTACTTCGTATATCCCTGCATAGTAAGGAAACAGCCTGTTCGAAGAAGAAAGCGATCAGGACAAAAAAATAGATCGTAACATGATGCACCGGGGCAAATACTGCAGGACAGTATTCCCTCATATTTCAGACACTTCAAAGAGTAAAATTGAGCATTTTAATGCCCTGTTTAAATAGTGCAGAATTTATTTCAGGTAATAAAGAAAAAAAGTATTCCAGAGACAATCTGCCAATCGAGTCATGATTTCATTTGCTATTATATTATTCGTTTAATATGTAGAAAAAATTCTTGTAAAAATTAAAGAATTTACTTTCAAAACATTCGAATATTTCAGCGCACTTGATTATGTGATAATCCACGATATAAATATACTCCTCCCGAGAAGCTATGTGGGTGAACTCCTTGGTGAAACTGTTCTCCTTCAGATATTCCCCGACGATATTGGCAATAAACCATGATCCGTTGTCAGCCGGATCGTAATAGATCTGAATCTATGGTGAACTTTGAACATGGACTGCTGCAGAATGATATGTTTTTTTTGGATATAGTATTCCAGCGCATGTGTCATTGCCTTAACGCTTCAGACAGAAAGTACCTCAAGAAGCAAAGCATGCGCCAGGAACCATGAATACACATTGATCTGATATCCATATATAGATATTCCAATGGTCTTGCTGCTTCCAATTTTCGGTATTTAACGAATTCGTGGTTGTCGGGTAGACAGCTATCGAAGAGTCATACAAAAAATTATATTCGTTATATGAGGCAGTATACTTTATTGATATAGAAGTTAAAATAATTTATAAAGGGAAGATCTAAAAATCTATGTCATGAATTAAATATAAGGCAAT
>CAJBPC010000818.1 GCA_903957405.1 uncultured bacterium
AGACTTTGTTTCGAGAAAAATTTTGGACCGTCTTCCGCGATGTAGAGACAGTCCTCTAAACGGATTCCAAATTCTCCGGGAATGGCGATCGTTGGCTCATCGCTGAAGCACATACCCGGTGCAATGAGCGTATTGTTGCCTTTAACAAAATTGGTCCATTCATGACCTTCCAGGCCAATACCATGGCCTGTTCGGTGTGGCAGTCCTGGCAATTTGTAGTTTTTAGAAAATCCTGCCTGCTCTATGACCGCCCTTGCGGCAGCATCCACGGAGGCACAGGTCGCACCGATCTTCACAGCAGCGAAAGCGGCATCCTGAGCACGTTTTTCAAGGTTCCAGATATCGGTTTGACGTTGGTTCGGCTTCCCCACGATGATTGTCCGGGTGATATCCGAAGCATACCCCTCCACACTTGTACCGCCATCAACGAGCAAGACGTCGCCCTCCCGAATGACCTGAGGTTTGATGCTGCCATGTGGGATGGCCGAATATTGGCCTACAAGTACAAGTGCCCCGCCACTATACCCCAGCTTGCGATAAGCAGAGGATAGGTTGGCACTGAATTCTGTCTGCGACATGCCGTCTCGGATGGTCGCAAAAGTGGCCTTGTATGCTTCGATGGTGACATCGCTGGCATGCTGCATCAACGCTATCTCCGCCTTGCTTTTATGCATTCGCATGCCAGCAGTAACAGGGGTTGCATCGACGATCTCGATTCCCGGAACTTCCTTTCGTACCCCATCGGCTATGAAGAACCGCACACGTTCTTCCATCCCGATCCTTTTATGTTTCACTCCACGATCTCTTACAATTCCGGCAATGAGTCTAAATGGACTATCATCTTCCTCCCAGCATCTGACTTCATCACCAAAAATTGGATTGATCAGTTCTCGTGCCCGATCCTCTTCGAACTTCGGACAGATATAAGCTATTGGTCCTTTGGCCGGAATCACCAAACCGAATGGCCGTTCGCTCTGTCCCCATCGCATGCCTGCGAAGTAGAAACAGGAGGCCGTCCCTTCCATGAAGATCGCATCGATCTTCTGTCTTGACATCAACTCCTGTGCTCCTGCAATCCTTTGTTTTCTTTCATCCACGGAAATCGGCTCTACACCGGCTGTCATTGATTTTAACTGTTCTATGACGGTTGGGATATCCTTTTCTACAGGCTTTGCAGCCAGGAGTCCGCTGCCAATTGCGGCAAGGCCGAGGAATTTTCTTCTGTGAAGCGACATGATTCAAAGTTGAACTTAAATGTAGGTCTTTTTACTACCGGAAATTCAGCAGAAACTCTTGGAATTTTCAATCTCTGATGAAAGATAAACGCTGATTTTCGTATACGGTCATAGGGACACGAGACGGAAGGTTTTTGAAGGTCTCATAGGGTCCTTCGTACGTGAACATGTTAACGATACTGGCCGGAAGCTGGCCACCAGGATCCACATGCAACTCATATTGCACTTGCAGCTGGCCTTTGACAAGCGGAGTGATGGTCCATTTCCCGGAAGAAATCAAAATACGGATATTGCCCTTTTTTTCAGGGATATAGTCAGGCTTGTTCTCCGCTATGACCGTCACAACCTTTGTCAAAGGGTCTTGCGCCACGGAAATTCGGATGATGAAGTCACGGTTCTTGACAGGCCATGGCATGGCCATTTCTGCATAATAAAAGAGGGATGATGGGGATTCCTGCTTCAACAGTTTACATGACTTGGTTCCATAAACCCATTCCGGCGTGCGCATGACATCCAATAATATTGCAGCCATCCGGGTGAGTGTTGTTTGAAGCGTGCAGACCGTTTTCACAGTCTTGAAATCAGAACCAGGGGTCGATTTCGAGTACACTTGAACACCGCTTTCATGCTTTTGCATCGTCCATCCATGCTGTCCGAATAATTCGCTAACGGCCGTATGGCATAGAAAAACCACCACAAAAACGGATAAATTTTTCATGGCATGAAGGTAGCTAAATCACCAATGTCTTGACAAAAGCTTCATGCATTTGCGGCAGTCCATATCTTCGTAAAAAGTCAACAAGATGTTCCGCTTTTCAGTTTACATTTTATTTTTTTTCTCGGCATGCACCGATTTATTCGCACAGATGAAGGATATGGATACGATTGTTGTGTCTGCGTCTCTTCAGGCTCAACATGAAAAAGAGACCGGGCGGAACATCATCTCTATCAGCGGAGCGGATCTGCAAAAACTTCCTGTGAACAGCATCGATGATGCGCTGCGTTATCTGCCTGGCGTAGAGGTACAGCAAAGAGGACCACAGGGAGCACAGGCCGACATCATCATCCGTGGAGGCACGTTCCAGCAAGTGCTTGTGCTTATCGATGGCGTTAGGTTAAACGATCCGCTTACAGGCCATTTCAACGGATATATACCCTTACACTTATCAGAAATCGAAAGGATTGAAATACTGAAAGGGGCAGCCGCCTCTATTCACGGCTCCGATGCGATCGGCGGTGTGATCAACATCATCACGAAGTCGGGTACACATGCGGAGCAGGATCGACGTCATAAACTTTCAGCTGGCCTGGAGGCAGGCGAACATGGCCTGTTAAATACGAACATTTGGTGGCGCATGCGAACTAAAAAAGAATCCATTTCAGTAGGGATGTTCAGTAACAAGGCTGACGGCGAGCCACTAAGGGGCACCAACGGCTTTTTCAGCAACCAGTCTGCATCATTGGGACTTTCAAAGGACTTTTCAGATGGCTGGAGGATGTCATTCCGCGCTGCCGCAGACATACGTGATTTCAACGCTCAAAACTTCTACACCACATTCATCAGTGATACGGCATCAGAAAAAGTCAGCTCCTTCTGGCAACAACTGCATGTGCGAAAAGAAGCGAAAAAATATCATTTGCACGCAGACGCTGCCTATAAGTCATTGGAAGATATTTATCGTTTCAGACCGGGTGCTTCAGCGAATGAGAACCGGACAAAGCTTCTGGTTTCACAGGCATACGTATTGCTACGGCCCGGAAAAGCAACCAAGTTCACTACTGGCATACAATACATCCATAAAAGCATCCGGTCGAATGACCGAGGCAACCATACGCTCCCGCATGCAGCCGTATTTCTGATCGCCACCCACAGACTGCCAGGCCAAATACACATCAACGAAAGTCTTCGACTTGATTGGGACGGAAATTACGGAGCAGTTCTCGTACCGCAATTCAACATCTCTTGGTCGCCTTCCCGCCTGACCATAAGAGCATCTGCCGGAAAAGGCATTCGTGATGCGGATTTCACCGAACGATACAATAATGCCAACAAATCCCTCGTGACGAGCGGCAGTATTGGCAACAAAGAACTGAAGACAGAGCGCTCATGGAACTACGAGGCGGGAGCAGACTATCGCATCTCCCCATGGCTGAAGGCGGGAGGCACTGTCTTTCATCGCAGCCAGCAAGACCTCATAGACTGGACACCGACGGCGTATGCAGAGATGCCGAATAAATCAAACCTCATTCCGAACGGCACCTATGCACTGGCTACGAATCTCTCCTCTGTTCAAACAAGCGGGATCGAACTTGACCTGAGGATACATCGAAACTTCAGTGATACAAAGCGCTTATTGATCATGGCAGGACTGCTGCTCCTTCAATCAAAAGATGAAAATAAAACGCCTTCATTTTACATATCATCACATGCGAAAGCACTTCTCAACACCACAATCGCATTTCAGCATGGGCCACTGAATCTTTCCGTGACGGCTTTGTATAAAAAAAGAAACACCCAGCAGGCATCATCAATCAATGCCTCCATCAGCAATGACTATTTTTTAGCAAACATGAAGATGAGATATGATATCAGGAAAATCCATACAGGCTTCTTCGTCCAGGCTTTCAACTTGACTGATCAGTCATACAGCGACCTCCTCGGTGCCAGGATGCCGGGTCGGTGGCTTAGCGGGGGCTTCCAAATCGCTCTGTGAGCGGTGCCTGATGAGCTTTATTGATAATGAGAGGCATGACACCACCATGCCTCGCTTCATAAAGAGGGTCCGCTCACAGAGCGATCTTCATCCCTTCTTCAGCGACACGGAACCCCTTTGCCCTGACGGAATCTTTTTCCGGAGACATGGAACGCAGCAAGGGATTGGTATGATTGAAATGGATGAACATGATCTTTTCTCTGACTGAATCCGGCAAAGCTTGAAATAGCGTCATGCTTTCGCTTACAAAAGGGTGCGGTATCTCGTTCATATCCCTTCCCGGCAGCTCCCCGATATCGAAAAATGTACCATCGAGCAGGGCAAGATCAACATTCCTGATTTCATTCAGGATGCTTTGGTCCCATTTCTCCCATTTGTCTATATCCGGTATGAAAAGGATTTTTTTTTGATCTGTGATGATTCGAAATCCAACTGTTTCAGAAAATTCATCCCGATGGGGCACCCGCATCGTCTGCACCGACAAGCCCTTGGGCAAATGAATCGTACTATCAGCGTTCAAGGTGATGAGCGC
>CAJBPC010000819.1 GCA_903957405.1 uncultured bacterium
TCCCGTCTTACCTCGAGCGGGGGCACTCATCCCTCGTGATGATGGCCGATGCGTTGATGAAGGCTTCCGGTCATCCTCAGAGCGGTTTCTATCTCGACCAGTTCGGGCATCTTCATGAAACAATCCGGCAGCTGGAAACTGAGGGACAAAAGACGATCCTGCTCGGCGTCACGTATGCGTTGCTGGATTTTTCGGAGCGCTACCCGATGGACCTTCGTCATACCATCGTGATGGAGACCGGTGGGATGAAAGGCAGAAAGCGGGAGATGACGCGGGAGGAAGTTCATGCGCAACTGAAACGGCCGTTCGGGCTGGCGACGGTGCATGCCGAATATGGGATGACGGAACTGCTCTCGCAGGCCTATTCTTTTGGAGATGGCGTATACCGGACCCCGCCGTGGATGAGGGTCCTGCTGCGAGAAGAGGACGATCCATTATCGATTTTGGCTACCGGAAACGGGGCGGAAGCTTCCGGAATCATCAATGTCATCGACCTCGCGAACCGGTATTCCTGTGCGTTCATCGCCACGGATGATCTCGGCCGTTTGCATAGTGACGGCGGGTTTGAGGTCATCGGCAGGATCGACAACAGTGATATCCGGGGTTGCAGCCTCATGGTACTCTAGCCGGTGCATGTTCAAGACACACCCATCCCGAATTACTTTGCCGTTTCTTTTCCCCGTTGTATTTTTCCAATTATTAGCATACCATCATGAGATACCTTTTGGGCCTTGACATCGGTTCTTCTTCGGTCAAAGCATCGCTGCTCGACATCCATACGGGCCGTGCCGTGGCGAGTGCTTTTTCACCTGAGCGTGAAATGCTCATGGAGTCGCCACAGGCGGGCTTTGCGGAGCAGCATCCTGACAGTTGGTGGGATGAATTGGTGATGGCCATGCGAAAGCTGAAGGCTTCCGTGTCTTTCAGCGGCGATGAGGTGGCTGCCATCGGCATCTCCTACCAGATGCACGGCCTGGTGGTGGTCGACGATGCCGGACGCCCGCTGCGGTCATCGATCATATGGTGCGATGGGCGTGCGGTAAGCATCGGCAATAAGGCTTTCATTGAAATGGGTGAGCGGTTTTGCCTCGACCATTACCTCAATTCACCGGGGAATTTCACCGCCTCCAAGTTGAAATGGGTGAAGGATCACGAGCCGGGAATCTATGCGAAGATCCACAAGATGATGCTTCCGGGAGATTATATCGCCTACCGGCTCACCGGCGAGATCGCCACCACCATTTCGGGCTTGTCGGAAGGGATTCTGTGGGATTACCGTCGACAGGGCATCGCCTTGGATCTGCTAGTGCATTACGGGATATCTGAAGACATCATACCGGACCTTGTCCCGCAGTTCGGTGAGCAGGGGCGGATCACTGCCACGGCTGCGGCTGCCCTCGGTCTGGTTCCGGGCATACCTGTGACATACCGTGCCGGCGACCAGCCCAATAATGCATTGTCGCTGAATGTGCTCAAGCCCGGTGAGGTGGCCGCCACTGCCGGCACTTCCGGTGTCGTGTACGGGGTGACAGACCGGTCGGACCATGATCCGCACTCTCGCGTCAATGCCTTTGTACACGTCAACCACCGTCCTGCCGATCCGCGGTATGGGGTACTGCTTTGCATCAACGGAACGGGAATCCTCAACAGCTGGCTTCGTCGGAATGTTTTTGCGGGGAAGGATTATGAGGAGATGAACAGGCTTGCATCCGAGGTGCCCATCGGGGCGGAAGGGCTTATGCTTTATCCTTTCGGCAATGGTGCCGAGCGGGTACTTGAAAACCTCGATCCGGGTGCATGGATGCAAAACCTTCATTTCAACCGTCATGATGGCCGGCATATGGCAAGGGCGGCACAGGAGGGGATCGTGTTTGCGCTCCGCTACGGGATGGAAGTGATGCAGTCTATGGGCATGCAGCTGTCGCGGGTCAGGGCCGGTCACGCCAATATGTTCCTGAGTCCCTTGTTCCGGGAGGCTTTCGCCAATGTCTCCGGTTGCGTCCTGGAGCTGTACAATACCGATGGGGCACAGGGGGCTGCCCGTGCTGCGGGAGTCGGGGCGGGGGTATATGCCACTTTCACAGAGGCTTTTTCCGGAATGGATATCAAAGCGGTCTGCGAACCCGGTCAGGAAAAAACAGCGCAGTACCGGGATGCATACGCCAGGTGGCGGTATGGCCTCAAGGAGAAGATCGACCGTAGGATGACCGGTCTTTAGGGTCTGCCGACGCGACGATCTGGAAATCGAATTCCCTGCCTTTCAATGCGAGGTGGCGTTTTCAAGTTGCGTTTTTCACAGCATGATTTTTATGGCCAAAAGCAACTTGATTTATCACGAACCACAGGTCATCTTTCATATATTTGAAGCAGAAAAAAATAAATAACATGTCGATCACTCTTGGCAACAAGGAATATTTTCCCGGCATCGGAAAGATCCGTTTTGAGGGTCCGAAGACCGACAACGCCCTGGCATACCGCTGGTACGACGAGCAACGCATCGTCGCCGGCAAACCGATGAAGGAGATTCTTCGTTACGCCGTCGCCTATTGGCACAGCTTCTGCAATACGGGCGGCGACCCTTTTGGTCCGGGTACGAAAACCTTCCCTTGGGACGCATGTGCAGATCCGATACAACGGGCTTATGACAAGATGGACGCTGCTTTCGAGTTCATGACCAAGCTCGGTGTTCCATACTATTGCTTTCATGATGTAGACTTGGTGGATGAAGGTCCATCGATCGCAGAATACGAGCGTCGGATGCAGGCTGCCGTGGCCTATGCGAAACAGAAGCAAGAGGCGAGCGGTGTCAAGCTGCTTTGGGGTACGGCCACTGTCTTCTCCAACCCACGGTACATGAATGGCGCATCCACCAATCCCGACTTCCAGGTGGTTGCCTGGGCGGGCACGCAGGTGATGAATGCGCTCGATGCCACGATTGCCCTCGATGGGGAGAATTATGTTTTCTGGGGGGGAAGGGAAGGCTACATGACCTTGCTCAACACAGACATGAAGCGCGAACAGGAACACCTCGCAAAGTTCCTGCATATGGCAAAGGACTACGCCCGGAAGCAGGGTTTTAAGGGTGTTTTCTTCATCGAGCCCAAGCCTTGTGAGCCTACGAAGCACCAGTATGATTTTGACAGCGCAACGGTGATCGGTTTTCTCCGGCAACACGGATTGGATAAAGATTTCAAGATCAATGTGGAGGTCAACCATGCGACGTTGGCGGGTCACACATTCCAGCATGAGCTGCAGGTGGCCGCAGATGCCGGCATGCTCGGCAGTATGGATGCGAACCGGGGTGATGCCCAGAACGGATGGGATACCGACCAGTTCCCGATGCATTTGAACGAATTGGTGGAGTCGATGCTCATCATCCTCGAGGCAGGCGGATTCGGCGGCGGCGGTATCAACTTCGACGCGAAGACCAGGCGCAATTCCACCGATCCGGAGGATCTCTTCCATGCACATATCGGAGGGATGGATGCATTTGCACGCGCACTCATCGTGGCCGACAGTATCCTGACGGAGTCTCCCTACCGGGCATTCAGAAAAGACCGGTATGCGTCTTTCGACAGTGGCAAGGGCAAGGCCTTCGAAGACGGGCGGCTGGGATTGGAAGACCTTCGCGCCTACGCCCTTGAGGCTGGTGAGCCGAAGCAATCCAGCGGGCGGCAGGAATGGCTGGAGAACATCATCAACAACTATATTTGATTTTTCACCCGCGATTGCGGCTGTATGTGTTCCCACACTGCTGCAGGTGTCGCGGGATCATCATCCGAAGGCACAACGCACCAAAAGGGCGCGTTTAAAATTGCAAGATCAATGCTCATGAGCCGAATACTTGTCCTGATAATGGCGCTGTCGCTGACCCTGTCTGCGACCGCCCAGCAGGCGACCATGGTGCTGCATAACGCCAACGTATACACGGTGGATGAGAACCGGCCAAGTGCGGAAGCGGTCGTCATCGCCGGTGAGCGGATCATCTTCGTGGGAGGCAATGCCGAGGCGAAGGGCTTCGTGCGTCAAGGTACGGAGGTCATTGATTGCAAGGGCGGTTTCCTGATGCCTGGACTCATTGAAGGGCACGGGCACATCCATGGCATGGGCGAGTCATTGGTAGCACTGAATCTGATGAAGGCGAAGAACTGGGATGAGATCTGCGCCATGGTCGCCGAAGCTGTCGGTAGGTCTAAGCCCGGTGACTGGATCGTCGGCCGCGGCTGGCATCAGGAGAAATGGGAGCCGGCTCCGGCCCAGAATCATCTGGGTTATCCCTATCATGAATCACTCGACAAGGTGTCTCCGAACAACCCCGTGTTGCTGACCCATGCGAGCGGACACAGCAGCTATGTCAACGGCCTGGCACTCCGACTCTCCGGCATCAATGATAAAACGGCCAGTCCCCCTGGTGGAGACATCGTAAAGGACAAAGCCGGACGGATCCTGGGTGTCCTGGAAGAGAAGGCGCAATCGATTGTCTGGAAGCAATACACAGCATGGGATGAAAAACGTCCGGAGGCCGACCGAAAGGCCGAATGGCGGAAAAGCATATCCCTTGCCGAAGGGGAATGCCTGCGGCAGGGCGTTACAAGCTTCGTTGATGCCGGCTCATCCTTCCGGCAGGTGTCCTGGATGAAGGAGCTGGCCCTTGAGGGTGGGCTGAATGTGCGGCACTGGGTGATGGTCCGCAGCGGACTGGCGGATGTCCGCCGGAATGCAGCGGTCTTCTCCCTGAAGGATAACGGCAACGCATACCTGAAAGTGAGGGCGTTGAAAGTCTCCCTCGACGGAGCCCTTGGCTCATACGGTGCGTGGCTGCTCAAACCTTACAGCGACCGTGGTGGTTTCACGGGTCAGAACACTTTTTCCATTTCTGAATTGAAGGAGATGGCGACTTTTGCCTGGCAGCGTGGCCTGCAATTGTGTGTACATGCCATTGGAGACCGTGCCAACAGGGAAACCATCGATGTTTTCGCAGAGCAGATAAGAAAAGACCCTTCACGGGACCATCGCTGGCGGATTGAACATGCCCAGCATGTCGATCCGGCAGATATCCCCCGGTTCCGGGAGTACGGAATCATCGCGTCCATGCAGGGTATTCACTGCACCAGCGACGGGCCTTTTGTACCGAAACGGGTGGGGGAGGAGCGATCGGAGGCTGGGGCGTACATGTGGCGGTCCTTCATCGATGCGGGAGTACTGGTGAATAATGGCACGGATGTGCCCGTTGAAGACCTGGATCCTTTCGCAAA
>CAJBPC010000820.1 GCA_903957405.1 uncultured bacterium
ATGAGTGTGACTATGCGCTGGCAGGGGGTATAAACCTGATTCTTTCACCCAAAGGACATATAGGATTCAGCCAGCTTGGCGCCATGGCGGTCCATGGAAGATGTAAGACATTTTCCAATGATGCCATTGGTTTTGGACGGGGCGAGGGAGGTGGATTCGTATTCCTCAGAAGGGCTTCAGATGCGATCAGGGATGGCAACAGGATACTGGGGATCGTCAAGGGGACTGCCATGAACCACGACGGTCAAAGCAACGGCTATACAGCCCCCAGTCAAAAAGCGCAGGAAGCTGTCATCGTCAGTGCCCTTCAAAAAGCTGGTGTGAGTCCTATGGAGATCGGATACATTGAAGCCCATGGGACCGGCACTTCGTTGGGTGATGCCATAGAATTACAGGCGTTGCACTCCGTATTCCAATATGCTCCTGAATTGCAATTGGGAAGCATAAAAGCCAACTTCGGGCACACTGAATATGCAGCCGGAATTGCATCTGTAGCCAAAGCGCTGCTCAGCCTTAGAAAAAAACGAATTTACCCGCAAATAGCCATTGAAGAACTGAATAAAAACTTTCATTGGGACAATTCCCCTCTCAAGGTGAACCGGGTACGATCCCTGGAGAAACCCGGGTTGAAATACGCCGGAGTGAGCGGATTCGGTATTTCCGGAACAAACATTCATGCCGTATTGGGTGACGCAGGAGAAACACGGACTGTTGCAGATCATCAGGACGATGCATCATTTGCATTGTTCTGCAGTGCCAGAACCAGAACTGCCTTGCGCAGGCTTCTTGAAATGCATCTGCTCCGTTTGGAGAACATGGAAGCTGGCGAGATACCTTCCTACCTTTCAGCCAACACGGCATACAGGGATCATTTTGAATACAGAATGTTCGTGGCCGCGCATGATAAACACTCCCTGCTGGAAGAAATTCGGATGATACTGCGGCAGGGAACGGATATTCCCCTTTTGACATCGCCGGCAGCCGACGGGAAAATCGTTTTCCTTTTTCCGGGCCAGGGAGGCCAGTGGGCGGGTATGGGAAGAGAGCTCTACACGAATTCCCCGTACTTCAAAAGTGTGTTTGATGAAATATCCCGGGAATTCGAGCCTGTTCTGGGTTTTCCCATATCAGAAAACATGATCAATGCCTCAGAAACATTACTGAAAAATGAAACGTCCCTTCAACCTGCCTTGTTCGCGCTGCAGGTATCTCTGGCCAAACTCTGGATGTTTTATGGTTACAGACCTGAATGTGTGGTGGGTGTAAGTATGGGGGAAATCTCAGCAGCTTATGTCGCCGGTTCCCTCTGCCTGAAGGATGCGGTGAGGATAATCAGCCTCAGATCCCAATATCTTGTCAAATATGTCTCTGGAACCCAGTTCTGCATAGCGGAACTCGAGGAACACCGACTGAAGGAATTGATGCATGCTCATCCCGATGTTGAAATAGCCGGTCATTATTCTGAAAACTCGTATTTACTGGCATCCGGGTCGGAAACGCTCGATCTGGTCCAAAAAGAACTGGATGAACTGGGTTTGTACTGCAAGAGAGCCGAAACAACCGTTGCCTCACATTGCTCCTCCATTGAAGTGTTTTTAGAGTTGTTCGCGAATGACATCGCGGATGTTGCATGGAAACCGGCTCATTGCAGGATGTTTTCCACCGCCTATGGGAGATGGATGAAGCCAGGGGATTTCAGTCCCTCCTATTGGAAGGACAACCTGAGAAATCCGTTCCAGTTCTACCAAGCACAGAAAGAATTGCTCAAGCAAGGGTTCTCCATCTTCACGGAGATAAGTCTGCATCCGCTGACGTCACATTACTTCCTGAAATGGATCCAGAGCAACGATCTGATCTATCAATCGAGTCTGTTCCGGGAGACAAACTGTTGGCACATTTTTGTCAATTCGGTCAGGAGCCTGTATCAAAAAGGCGTAAACCCTGCTAACGTAAAAGGAGATCCGGACCTTATCGATCTTTTGCCCTTGTATCCCTGGGATAAGGGTTTCTTTGAAATACCCTATGACAACTACGGCCAATTCGAAGGGAGCAGATCCCTGTCCATGGAATACCTGCTTCCGGAATGGAAGCCGGTCGCAAATGACCGATCAGACAAGAAGAATACGGGTGGTATCATCCTGGCAGGCTTCCACAACCGGAAATTATTCGATGCATCGCACTATATGGACCCGGATGATGTGGTTCTGAAACTTGGCAGAAACCCTCAAAGCACAAGCACTGTCATTCTTGATCTGCATGCTGTCGATGACAAGGATGGAATTGAGCGTGTGATGCAATGGGTCCAGACTCTCAGTGGTCTGGAACATGGAAGTCTGAACCTGGTGTTCCTGGTGAGCGGATCGATCCGTGTATCAGGTCTGGAGGATCGCATCAACGATGTATCCTATGGATGGCTGGGCTACACCCGTTCGTTGAAAACGGAGTGGGAAAAGGGGTGGATTCAGTGGGTGGATACGGATGGTTCCATCTTTGAAGAACTCATTGAACATTTGAGAAGTGAAGACGACCCATCGGATCCTTTTTGTGTCAGAGGAGCCAGGAAGTACAAGCTTCATGTGAGATCTGAATCACTGCACAGCGGCAGCAGACGGAATCCTGAATCCGCGCTGATCATCGGCGGCACTTCAGAGATGGGTTTGCTTATGGCCGGGGAATATGTTCGCCTGGGCGCAAAGAATCTGGTACTGCATGGCAAAAGGCCTGTACAACCTGAAGGTGCGGAAACCGATCATGAAAGGGACCGTCATATTCGCACAGAAATCAGGAAATGGGAATCCGAAGGTGTGAAAGTGCATTGTACAAGTGGTGATCTGGGTTCCCCACAAACCATAAAGTCGATACAGGATGTGTTTCAGCAGAATACTTTTGTACTGGACGATTTTGTACTCGCTGCGGGAACCTCTGAATACATCAGCCTGTTGGATCACAGTCCGGCTGATTTCATTCGCCAAATAGACTTGAAAACGTTCCAATGGAAGCCCATCGTAGGATGGACCAAACCGAAAAGGGTCATTTTCATCTCCTCGGCATCCGGGATGTTCAATTCTCCGGGTCAGGGGGCTTACCTCTTCAGCAACCACGTTCTTGATGCGTGGGCATCTGGCAGGAAAGATGTAGATCAGGAAGCCTTCACCATTCTTTTTCCCATCTGGAAAGACTTTGGCAAGTCGAAGGAGGCGGGGTTTCTACCGGAGACGATGCTGGAACATGTTTCCAGGAACGACCTGGCGCAATATTTCCGGCATTTGATAGGTGTTGTCGATCCACCTCCCGTAGTTATTGCAGCCTCCCCTGCAAACAACAGCACAAGAGGTTTGTGGAGAAAAATACCCTTCATCCCTGAAGGGAGATTCAAGCATAGAATCAACGAGATCATCGCTGAATCCCCAAGCCTTCCGGATCGGGGAACCGAACCGACAGACAAAGACGACATTTCGCTTTTTGTCACTGGACTTTGGCATGATCTGCTGGGTGAAAGGGATCTGCTGGGGCACCATCATTTCTTCCAGCTGGGCGGAAACTCGGTGTTGCTGGTGAAACTTTCAAACAGGGTGAAGGAGCGGTATTCAGGTATAGATATAAATGTGCGGGACCTCATTCAAAACCTCACTTTTCAGGAACAAATAGATCTGATCAGGTCCAGGGTCCATGGAACCGGAAAAAAGGCGTCGTCTGAATTGACGCTGGCTGACCCTCGTGAGATGTATCTCGCCTCTGAAGAACAAAAACAGATCTGGATCCAGAATCAGCTTGATGACAACGCTTCCCTGTACAATCTGACAGGGGTCTATTCCTTTACGGGACAATTGAATGTCCATGCCTTCGAAAAGGCTGTCATACACATCTGCGAGGAACAGGAGATTTTCAGAACACGATATCTTCTTGAGGAAGGCCTCATCTATCAGAAGATAGATGGTGTTGTGAAACTGACTGTGCACAAAATCGAGTTCGACAGTATCGACGAGCTGGACATTGCGGTAAAAGACATTTTCAGATCGGAATCCTGCTACCCCTTTGATCTGGAAGAAGAACACCCGTTCAGGATTCATATTGTACGCAGCGGGAATCAGGGTGCATTCATTTTGAACCTCCATCACATTGCGGCGGATGGCTGGGCCCTTGGATATTACACCCGGCGACTGGATCAGCTTTATACGCAATACTCAGGCAAT
>CAJBPC010000821.1 GCA_903957405.1 uncultured bacterium
TAAGGGTACTCCTGTACGGGTCATTGGCAAAGACCGGAAAGGGGCATGGCACGGATATCGCGGTTCAGCTCGGACTTTGCGGGGAGGATCCCGTACATTTCGATGTGGATCTTATCGGCGCCAGGATGCAGGACATCCTTGACATGAAACGCATTGTACTGAGCGGGAAGCACGAGATCCCCTTCGATCCCCGGGAAGACATAGCGTATTTGTTCACAGAGTCACTTCCTTTCCATCCCAATGCGCTCACATTCCTTATCCGATTGGATGAGGATGAGGAGGTTGCGGAGACGTACTACTCCATTGGTGGTGGATTCGTGCAGCAGGAGCATGAATCAAATAAGACCAGGACGCAGGTTCAACTGCCTTTCCCGATCGATAATGCTTCCGACATCATGCACTGGTGCATGAAGACGGGCATGTCCATCAGCGAGGTGGTCATGGAGAACGAGCATAGCTGGAGGAAAGAGGAGGATACCCGGAGTGGATTGCTGCATATTTGGCGAACGATGCGCAGCAGCATCTACAGGGGTTGTCATGCACACGGGACATTGCCCGGAGGGCTTGGTGTCAAACGACGGGCATTCGACCTCAACCGAAAACTCACATCCGGAAGACCCTATGAAGATCATGACGGCTGGTTGCTGGCGATTCGTGAGGGCGGCGGTGATTTCAGGTATATCATCGACTGGGTGAGTTGCTTCGCCCTTGCCGTCAACGAGGAGAACGCTTCTTTCGGAAGGGTCGTCACCGCACCCACGAATGGCGCGGCAGGTGTGATTCCTGCGGTGCTGCAGTATTTTATATGTTTTTGCGGCGGCCATAACGACGATGCGATCGTTCAGTTTTTATTGACAGCGTCAGAGATCGGAAGCATTTTCAAAAAGGGCGCCACGATCTCTGCCGCGATGGGCGGATGCCAGGCGGAGATCGGAGTGTCATCAGCTATGGCCGCTGCAGCCCTGTCTGAGTGTTTGGGCGGTACCCAGCGACAGGCCCTGATGGCGGCGGAGATCGCAATGGAGCATCACCTGGGGCTCACCTGCGACCCCATCGGAGGACTTGTACAGATCCCTTGCATCGAAAGGAACACCATGGGTGCGATCAAGGCCATCACGGCAGCGCAACTATCGCTGCAAGGCTCTCCCGATTTCGCAAAGGTATCTCTGGACACGGTCATACTCACGATGTGGGAAACTGCAAAGGACATGAGCCATAAATACAAGGAGACATCCGATGGCGGACTAGCCGTGAATATTCCGATCAGCCTCAGTGAATGCTGATCGGGCATGTTAAAATCGCATCGCGTCCTGAACTTTTTTGTTCACTGATTGTATTAAACTGATCACTACATTTGAAGGTTCAAGTCAGTTGAGCCCGTTAGCTAACACTCTTTGATCTAAAGGATTTCAATGGCAAATACAGATACGCCGTCCACGGGAAAATCCCCGCTGGCAAGGATATTGCAGGTAATGAAGATGGAGCGGGAGGAGATCACTTCCGTTTACCTCTATGCTGTGCTCAATGGTGTGATACAATTATCCCTTCCCCTTGGAATCCAGAGCATCATCAGCTTCGTCTTGGGCGGCTCCATCTCCACATCCCTCGTGATCCTGATCATGCTGGTCGTCACCGGAGTTTTCTTCACGGGTCTCGTACAGGTCAATCAGATGAGGATCATTGAAAAGGTGCAGCAGAAGGTCTTCGTTCGGTATGCATTCGAATACGCCTACAGGCTTCCAAAACTCGACCTTAAAAGTGTCGACAAATACTACCTCCCAGAGACGGTCAACCGATTTTTCGATACGGTATCCCTTCAGAAAGGAATCGCAAAACTTTTGCTGGAATTTCCATCGGCGAGCATCCAGATCTTTTTCGGACTGATCCTTTTGTCCTTCTATCATCCATTCTTCATAGCGTTCAGCTTCACCATCATTGCGCTGCTTATCGCGATAATCTATTTCTCTGGCAGCA
>CAJBPC010000822.1 GCA_903957405.1 uncultured bacterium
CGACTCGGCAACGATCATCGTGCTTGGCAACAAATTCACCAGAAAGATCTACGATGCGAAGCGATTGTATTCGATCTTTCCGGGTTATGATCTTGCCCTTGACGGTGACGAGTAGATCTGACAGAAAAACACCCATGCATGAATGAGATACACCAATATACACGCCTTGAGGAAGCGGCAGGCATGCTCATCAAAAGGCCGGCAAATGCCCATAAAGGCACCATGGGGCACGCAGCGCTCATTGCGGGTTCATATGGCATGCTGGGCGCTGCGATCCTGTCGGCCAAAGCCTGTCTGAGGAGTGGCGTGGGCAAACTCACCTGTTTCGTATCTCCCGATTCATATCCCATCGTTCAGGGCGCTATACCTGAAGCAGTTTTCCAGATCTTTACAGAAAAAGCCCCCCTTCATGCTTACGACTTCTCCCAGTTCGATTCAATAGGCATAGGTCCGGGCATAGGACGGAAAGAGGAACATGCCATCTTGCTGGATACGTTATTCTCTCTCGACATCCCTATGGTTGTGGACGCGGATGCTTTGAATACCATCGCCCTCCATCCTCATTTGAAGAAAGCCCTGCCTTGCAACACCATACTGACGCCACACCATGCCGAATTCCAACGGATGTTCGGGAATACTGCGGATGCACTGAAGATGGCTGTCAGGTACGGTGTGGTGATCGTGGAAAAAGGCCCACATAGTCGCATCGCCTGCCCCAATGGATCGGCATACCTGAACGATTCAGGGAATGCGGGGATGGCCACCGCTGGATCAGGAGACGTGTTGACCGGCGTCATCACAGGATTGCTCGCAAGGGGGTATGATGCCGTCAGTGCTGCCAGGCTTGGCGTTTTCCTTCATGGATCGGCAGGTGATCTTGCAGCCGCTGAGAACGGTGAGGAATCCATGACCGCAGGCGATATCATACGTTTCCTAGCGCCGGCGTTCCTCCGGATAGAAAGCCACTCCAAATAAATGGCTTTAGATTGTGTTTTTATCATGAATGCGCTATTTTTGCCGCCCTACTTGGTCATATGACGACCTAGACACTTGATTTTGAATGACTCATATTAAGAACTGCTTATGAACAATCTGCTTTACCTGATCCCCGCTTTTGGCCTGATCGGTTTGCTTTACACTTTTGTAAAATTCAACTGGGTGTCCAAACAGGATGCTGGCAACGACCGAATGAAAGAGATCAGTAATTACATCGCTGAGGGCGCCATGGCTTTCCTGAGAGCGGAATGGAAGATCTTGGGATATTTCGTTGTCATTGTATCGATCCTGCTCGCCATCATGGCCCTGGCAAACCCTGCCTCACATTGGTCCATAGCCATTGCATTCATCATCGGTGCGGTTTTTAGCGCCACTGCAGGCTACATAGGCATGAAGATCGCCACCAAGGCGAACGTCCGCACCGCCAATGCGGCAAGGACAAGCCTGAGCAAAGCGCTGAATGTGTCTTTCACCGGAGGTGCCGTCATGGGCCTCGGTGTCGCAGGCCTTGCCGTATTGGGGTTGGGTGGACTTTTCATCATCCTCAAGATGATCTTCGCACCGGATGCCTCCGTGAATTCCGCGGAGATGCTTCGCACCATTGAAGTGCTGACGGGTTTCTCCCTCGGGGCGGAATCAATCGCTCTCTTTGCACGTGTCGGTGGTGGTATCTATACAAAGGCTGCAGATGTGGGTGCTGACCTGGTCGGAAAGGTCGAAGCCGGCATTCCTGAAGACGATCCCCGCAATCCTGCCACCATCGCCGATAATGTCGGTGATAATGTAGGAGATGTGGCAGGTATGGGTGCCGATCTTTTCGGGTCATATGTCGCCACCGTGCTGGCAACGATGGTACTGGGCCAGGAAACCATCGCAGTAGATGATTTTGGCGGACTTTCCCCGATCCTACTTCCCATGTTGATCGCAGGCTTGGGAATCATTTTCTCCATCGTTGGCACATGGTTCGTGAAGATCAGCGATAACGCGAGCGTGAATACCCAAAGCGTTCAGAGAGCCCTTAACATGGGCAACTGGGGCTCCATCATACTCACGGCGATCGCTTCCGTGGGGTTGGTCCATTTTCTTCTTCCCGACACTATGTCGCTTCGCGGAAATGAATTCACCAAATGGGGTGTCCTTGGTGCCATCGGTGTCGGCCTCGTGGTCGGTACACTCATGAGCATCATCACGGAGTTTTATACGGCCATGGGCAAACGCCCGGTCCTTTCGATCGTACGCCAATCCGGAACCGGTCATGCCACCAACGTGATCGGTGGCCTCGCAGTGGGTATGGAATCCACATTCCTTCCAATCCTGGTACTTGCAGCCGGCATCTGGGGCTCCTTTGAATGTGCGGGACTTTATGGTGTGGCGATTGCCGCGGCAGGCATGATGGCCACCACAGCGATGCAGCTTGCCATCGATGCATTCGGACCCATCGCAGACAATGCCGGTGGTATTGCCGAAATGAGTGAACTCCCCAAGGAAGTCAGGGAAAAAACAGATGTACTTGACGCTGTGGGTAACACCACTGCCGCCACAGGCAAAGGTTTCGCCATTGCATCTGCAGCCCTCACATCCCTCGCCCTTTTCGCTGCTTTTGTCGGTGTGGCGGGCATCGAAGGAATCGATATTTACAAAGCAAAAGTCTTGGCATCCCTTTTCGTAGGGGCCATGATCCCATTCATATTTTCATCTCTGGCTATCCGTGCCGTTGGCGAGGCCGCCATGGCCATGGTGGAAGAAGTACGCCGCCAGTTCCGCACCATACCGGGAATCATGGAAGGTACCGGTAAGCCCGAATATGACAAATGCGTTGCAATCTCCACAGAGGCATCCATCAAAAAAATGATGCTACCGGGAGCCATTACCATCGTTTCACCCATCATCATGGGCTTCCTGCTTGGTCCCGAAGCATTGGGTGGATTCCTTGCCGGTGCCACCGTCAGCGGAGTACTCATGGGTATGTTCCAGAATAATGCAGGGGGTGCCTGGGATAATGCAAAGAAATCTTTTGAAAAAGGCGTCGAAATCAATGGCGAGATTTTCTATAAGAAATCAGAACCACACAAGGCATCCGTCACAGGAGATACGGTCGGTGATCCTTTCAAAGACACATCAGGCCCATCCATGAACATCTTGATCAAACTTATGTCCATCGTATCATTGGTCATCGCACCAAGTCTGGCGCAGGTACACGGCACCAAAACTGCAGGTCATGGTATCACTTCACATAAAGTGGAAAAAACCGTCGAAATCACCAACATCCAGATTCAAGAATCTACTGCTGAAAATTCCTCCCCGACCCAGGACCCTGTTGATCAGCTCATCAAAGCCCTCAAGGCCGACGGGGTGATCACCGGTGAGCAGTTCAATATCACGCTGGAGAATGGTGTCCTAAAAGTAAATGAGCTGGTGGTTCCGATCGAAAAATACAGCGCTTTTGTGAAAGAGGGCATGAAGCTCAATATCAAGGTCAAAAACAAATAGGTTAATGATTGCTTTCCTATATGAAGACCCTGTCATTTGACAGGGTCTTTTTTTGTCTTTTGCGTTTTGTCCTTTTCGCCCATCAACATCTCCTTTGCCTTTCTGAGATCTTCCAGCTGTCCCTTGTTGGGTTTGGGATAGGTCAGTTGCAGTTTTTCGAATTGATTGTGGATGATGGCGGCGATTGATAGTCGGGCGAACCATTTGTCATCCGCTGGAATGATGAACCAGGGGGCATGTGGCTGAGAAGTGGATGCTATCATTTCCTGATAGGCTGCCATATACTTGTCCCAGTCTGCCCGGGCTTTCAGGTCGCCGATGGAGAATTTCCAGTTCTTGGCAGGGTCGTCGATTCTTTCGAGCAATCGTTTTTTTTGCTCCTTGCGGGACACATGCAGCATGAACTTCATGATGATCGTGCCATTTTCATGAAGGTTCTTTTCAAAACGATTGATCTGTTCCATTCTCATGTTCCAGAATGCAGGCGTGATATCCGCTATCGTCTCGATGCCGGGAAGGTTTTCATTCAGAATGAATTCGGGATACACCCTTGTTACAAGGACATTCTCGTAATGCGATCTGTTGAAAATGCCGATTTCTCCTCGTGCCGGAACTGCCTGGTAATGACGCCAAAAATAGTCATGGTCCAATTCAGTCGAACTGGGGGTTTTAAAACTGCTCACCTTCACTCCCTGCGGGTTCAAACCGCTCATCACATGCTTGATGGCGCCATCCTTGCCAGCGGCATCCATTGCCTGAATGACGATCAACACACTGTACTGGTTGTGCGCATAGAGTTTATCCTGCAATTCCGACATCTGGGCGATGCCTTCTTTCAACAAGGACTCTCCTTGCTCTTTAGTGAGCATTTTATGGTCATAATCCGTATCGAATTTCTCAAGATTGAAATTCTTGCCATCGGTGACCTCTAGGCTGTTTATGTACTTTCGGATCCGTTTAAATGACATGGGGGTTTTATACCCAATTTAAGACATTCCTTCGGCTCCTACCATACATTTCTGGGGCAGGTATCCCCGTATTGATTGTTGAGCAGAAAACCCAGTACGACCTCATGTGTTCCGCGCTGCATAGAACCCAACAGATACTGGGCGTTGTTGATATCGTAGGAGTAACCCACATTGAAGGTCTGGGAGATATTGACACCGGCCATCGCCGCGAAACCCTCTTTCATGCGCACACTCGCTCCCACCCAAAGCCTGTCCTGGTACTGGACCTTCGCATTGAAATCCACATATACCGGCATCGAAGTGATGTACCGAGCCATGACCGATGGTAAAATGGTGATGTCTTCCGAAAGAAAAAAACGATACCCCGCTGTAGCGATGATATGGGGTACGGTGGTTGACTTATTAAGACTGTTATCGACAAGATTCAAATTGGTCGGTATGACCTGCTGTGCAGAGATGCCTGCAAAGTAGTCCGCACCATACAACCACAACCCTACATTGAGTTCTGGCTTGGTCTTTCGTATCTCGCTGATGCCCTGCCCGATGGCCGGGTCGATGGGATTCGCCAGTTCGATTTTGGACCTATCGATATTGGTGTTGGTAACACCGGCTCCGAAACCCGCAGCAAGCGTGGTACGAGCACCTATGGGTAGATGATAGGCATATGTTGCAACCGCCGTGAAACGATTGATATAGCCCGTTTTGTAGTTCATAACCGACATGCCAACTCCGTGATGCGCCGGAGAAGCCTGATAATCAAGCCAATACTGTTTACCCCTTGGATTTTCGCCTTTCATCCCAAAGGAAGTCGCATTGGTCCGGAAATCCTTTTTGCCAATTGGGGTATGCACCGTAGCATAATAGGTCGTTGGAGCGCCGGGAATGCCCACCCACTGGTTTCTAACGCTCAGCTTGACATCCGTGTAATTCTCAATTCCGCTGATGGCAGGATTGAGAATGTAATTGTTCAAGATGTATTGCGTGTAATGTGGGCTCTGCTGTGCCCATAAATGAAAGGATGATGAAAGAAGGATAATGGAAAAAAATACACCTTTTCGCATTCTATACGATTTATGCATGTACGTTCACTAATCTGTGCAATGATGGGTTTTCCAATGGTGCATACCTTGAAAGAATGCAACATGTTTCATGTGGCACGGTTATCGTCCTAAAAATACAACTTATATCTTACCATGGTCCTTCCCGCCTGACTAACTTTTAATTTCCTATCATTGTGGTTTATTAACATGAACTTTTCGACAAAACTTCGTTATGGTCTTCTCATCTCATCCCTTTTTTCGTTGGGTGTATCTTCCCTTTCCGCAAAATGCCTAACGAGTAAAGACAGTACCTTCCCCTATAGATCAACTTTTGATACCCTTTCCCCGAAGCCGGAAGCAGACAGCCTTACAATAGCTGATCGGAAGCAAACGAGAGGTGCTACAATTCTAGTGGCAGGGAGCTCCGTGGGTGCCGCCGCAGGCTTGTACATTTATTTGCAAAAAGCCTGGTGGGCCGAAAAATCCACCAATTTTCATTTCGACGAAGGACGTGATTTACGGTATGCCAACAACCTCGATAAGATGGGGCATCTGATGGGCGGCATCATCGTATCGGATATCTATTACGATGTATGCCGGGGACTTGGGATGAATGATAAGCGTGCAGCCTGGTGGGGATTTGGCATGGGTACAGGACTACAGATGGCTATCGAGATAAAAGACGGATTCGCACCCGATTGGGGATTCAGCGTGCCGGATATCGCATTTGGCGCTTTCGGATCCCTGATGCCCTTGCTCAAACAAAAATCCCCCTTCTTTAAAAACACTGATTTCAAATTCAGCTACTGGCGCAGATCCGATAAATATTTTGATGCCAGGGATCTCAAACCCGGTTTTCATATAGATGATTACCTGAACCAGACGTACTGGATGACCACATCACTTAGGTACCTGACCGGAAACCGGGTTGATTGGATACCGGATTGGCTCGGACTTTCCATCGGATGGGGCATTGAAGCTGAAAGCTGGAACACCAATCCCGCCGATCCCGGAAGCGGCGGGAAACCCGAGTTTTACATCTCTCCGGATATTGACCTTGTGCGACTGTTCAATCCCAAACGGACATTTTGGAAAATGACCCTTAAACGACTCAACTACCTCAAAATCCCATTGCCAACCCTCCAACTTACTCAGAAAGTGAGATTTTGGCCAGTCTATTATTAGATCATATCTAATTAATGGACAATAGATTATAAAGTTCAACTAGATATAAAATTCAATATGGTGCCATCTCCTCATGGCTATTTCTGCCATCGTTTGGGTTTACCTTAAGATCGTGACATAACCCGCGATCTTAGGTCTGCCATTTTTAGGATCGATGACGTAATAATATGTTCCAGCCGGTTGGTCCTTTCCGCCTGACCTGCCATCCCATGGCTGATTATATCCTACCGAACGAAACAGGAGCTGTCCGGTCGTACTATATACTTCCACAATCGCTCCGGGATATTTTTCAAGGTGCCGGATATCCCATCTGTCGTTGTAGCTGTCTCCATTGGGCGTGAAGGTATTGGGGACGATCGGCTTCAATAGTACCCTCACCCAGACTTCATCCGTGGCCAGGCAGCCATCAGCCGAAAAGACGCGAAGCTGGTATTGCGTATCTTCTATTGGAGATGCGGAAGGATTCAGTTTTGTCGGATCATCAATTCCCAAAGGCGGCCTCCAGAGGAATTGCAGCCCATTGCCTTTAGCAGTTGCATTTATGACGATGGAGCTGCCTTCAAGGACTGCCCTGTCGGGACCTGCATCAACCTGAGGGGTTGGGAATACGACCAACGGTCTTTCCAAAAAAGAACTACAACCGACAGAAGTGGTAAACGTATATCTTATCTGATGGGTTCCCGGACCGGCCATGCCCGGAAAGAATGCATCTCCGGTACCCATACCGGTTCCAGAAAAGAGAAAACTTCCGGTAATACCGGATGTCTCCCTGGCAGAAAAGATCCTGACCAGTGAGTCCTCCTGGCAGGCAGGGGGAATCGAATCAAACACCAATTGCGGACTGGCATTGACAACGATGCGTTGGGTAAATTCATTCAGGCAACTGATGCCCGAATATGCTACCATGCGGATATTATATGTCTTGGTCGTCGGACTTCCAAAATCCGGATACCGATGGGCGTATGTTTTGCCTGGCGACGGCGATTCATCAATCGTGGTATCCACCAGATCATTGTCCGAATTCCAATAGATGACCAGCCGGGTAATATTTCCGAAATCCACCGAGGAGGTATTATTCAGCAAAACATCCTTATTACTGCAAATAGGACCTGCATTGACAATGGCGAATCGAGCTTCCGGGATGGCCCCATTGACCGTGAAGGTTTGTTGCACCGTATCCTTGCAGCCTGCAGCGGAAGTGACGACCAGAGAGACAGGGTATGTTGTAGCTGCTGTGATCGGGAAGGAGGGATTTTTTAGGACTGACGTAACCGGTGTCGGACCGAAACCCCACAGATAGGTGAATACTCCAGGATTCTGCCCGGCAACCGAGCTCGTATCGCGAAATAGCGCCACAGCATCGTTCACGCATACTTCAGGGAGGATGAAACCTGCTTTAGGTTTGGGATTGATGACAATGTCTGTGGCTTTTACCGTACTGAGGCATCCGGTGCTGCTGCGTAGAGCCAGCGAAACAGGGTAGGTTCCTGCGGTGGGGAAACTCATCAACCTTGGGGTGCCGACAGAAACTGAATCAACCATACCCGCTCCCACTCCCCAATACCAACGGTTGACAATGGCTCCGAAGGTTTGGCTGGCATCTGTGATGGTCAGCGGAAGTCCTTCGCAGGTAGGCTGAGAAATGGTGAAGTTGGGTATCGGCCTTGCAGATAAGGCCACCGTGCGTTCAGCGGTGTCGGATACACAGCCAACATCGGTCACCAAGGCAAGCTTGATGGTCTTGTTGCCACCCGTAGCAAACAGATGGGCAGGTTGGGGTATAGTAGACTTTGTCCCATCACCCAGATCCCAAATCCATTTAATGATCGGCCTACCGCCGGTTTGAGTGGTTTTATCCAGCAACCTGACGGAATCAGCAAAACAACCTGTGGTGGAAAAATCAAAGGCCGTGGATGGTCTTTCAAACACATCCAGGTCGTAATCGATGTCCTGAAAGTTGCCACATCCATCAAGCGTGGGATTGTTGGTCGTAACCTTTACCGGATAAGATCCCAACCTTTGTATCCGGAGCTCTTTTCGGAGGGAATAACGGTACAGGGTTCTTCCGCCTTGGATCCAGGTTGAGTCCGCTACAGGATTCAGGATGGTCGTATCGAGGGGGATCTCCGCCACTCTCCAGGTGATCTGTGTGGGTTGGTACGACAAACTGATCGCCATGGAGAAAGGTGAATTCCTACAGGTAGCCGGGAAATTGACCGTGCCAAGCAAGTTGTCGACTTGTATAGCTTGTGAAAGATCCTTCACGTTGGTGCCAGCATTGTATCCATATGATTCAACACTGCCATAGCCATAGGCAATGGCCGTAAAGGGAGAATCAGCTTTAAGGTTTTGGACTGGATTTGACTGCGACATGACGCTGACGTCTTCCTGCAAGAAAGAAAACAACGTTCCCGTTATCGGCGCGAAATTCCCGGCAGGAGCGTTGCCGTTGATCCTAAAGCTAGGAGCTTCCGTTGTTTTGATGATGATATTCAGATAACATTTATTCACATTGCTTTGTCCTGCCGGCACCCAATTCTGGCGTGCTGAAAACACGGTGATGTTGTTGATCGTCTGTTCCACAGGATTTAGAACGACCATCTCCGGGTCGCTTGGGAATGGGCAACTTTGCGTCAGGTAACAATTCGAAGGATTCCTGGTGTCACAAGAAAGGCTTGTCATGTACTGTACGACAGAAATGGGCGCCCCCTCCGATTCGATCATAAGCGGGTTGGATGACCTGACTTCATAAAAACGCCCCGCAGCGATGCCTGTCAACTGCGTTCTTAAACCATTTTCTGTTTTGAAAATCCTGGGATTGGCCTCGTTCACGAATACCCTGATGATATCATATGGTTTTGTGATGAAAGGAGCCGTAACGAAAGTCTTTCCCCAAGCCTTGGTTGGAAAGAGTTGCTGCAAGAGATTATCACCGCCTGAGGGTGAATTGCAATCAAATGCCGACCAGGTTGTGCTGGAGAAAACAGCAATGGGCTTGCAGGCTCCGGTGGCGGATGCAATGGACCTTACCCGGGTTCCTGATATGTCGGCATCCTTCATGAACTGAATCTGATAGACATC
>CAJBPC010000823.1 GCA_903957405.1 uncultured bacterium
CCGTATCTCACCTTTGGCCGTGATCTGGAAAATGCAGGAAAAAGTGAGCTTATCCTCATGTGGCCTTAGTGAACAAAGCTCATTGCTGATGCGCTCCGGAAGCATCGGCAGCACCCTGTCAGGCAGATAAACGGAAGTGGCCCGTTCAAAAGCCGACCGGTCAAGGGCTGAGCCGGGTTCTACATAATGACTCACATCCGCAATATGAACACCGATCTCGTAAATTCCCTTTTTGACCTCCCGAATGCTTATCGCATCATCGAAGTCTTTTGCATCCACAGGATCAATGGTGAATGTCAGTATGTCCCGGATATCTTTCCGGTTCTCTATCTCCGAAACAGAGATGACGTCTGCTATCCTTTCCGATTCCTCCATGACATCATCGTCGAACACAAGCGGAAATCCACTCTGCACCAGGATTCCCTTCATGGCAAGGTCGTTCTCGTTCTCGGCATCGAGGACCGTGACAACCATGCCCTTGGGATTCTTGTCGCCTTCCTTCCATTCCACCAGCCTCACCACCACTCTGTCTCCATCCTTCGCCAGGTTGAGTGACTGTATGGGGATGAAAAAATCCGCCATGGGTTTTTGACTGTCAGGCAAGAAAAAAGCAAAATCCCGGGTGACCTCTATCACGCCCATGAACTCCATCTGCTTCCGCGACAAGACTTCCTGCACTTCCCCCTGAAGCCGGCCGTCCCTGCCACTATCACTCGTGATCCTGATCCTTACCTTATCGCCGTGGAATGCTTTGTTGAACTGTGATGGTCGGATGAGGATGTCCTTATTAAGGCCTTCCACAATGGCATATCCCATGCCGGACCGGGTGATATCGAGCACACCTATGTGACTTTGCTCACCGTGAGACTTACCCCCCTGCTTCTTTTTCTGATTTTTTTTCTGTTTCTGCTTCGGTATTTTTCTGCTCATGTTTATTGGTGATTTTACAGGCCCAATACTTCGATTATGCCTGACTGTTAGTCTGTTTATTCGATCTAATGAAGTTATCGATTAATTTGTTAAAAGCGGCTTCCCCCGCGAACATGAAATGCACCGATATGGGCAGCACGTACAAGGGTAACGCATCGATCAGATCACCGAATTCCGACAGCCTGACGGAATCCTTTTCCGTGGTCAGGATGATCTTCCTGCCCGCAGGCATGCGTTCAAATCTACCACGTATCTCATGGATGTCATCCCTGTTGAATATGTGATGATCCCGGAAACAAATCGCTGAAAAAGCCGCCACTTTCGTGCCAAGATATGATTTCAGCGGCTCGGGATTCGCGACTCCGCAAACAAGCAGCACTTCGGTATCCCTGTCAAGCAAGCACTGATCCCCTCGGCCAATGTGAAACGGAATGCCATACCGGATCGAGGTGAAGAAGAGGCTTTGATATGCCAGGAGCTTGAGTTCCTTTCGGATATCTTCGGCTTCTTCAATGTTCATCTCCGGATCACACTTTGTCACCACGATGGCATGAGCCCTTACGGCACTGCTCCGTTGATCTCGCAAGTCACCCGTAGGCAGGAAGAAATCCCTCGTGTACAGTCTGTTGCAGTCTGTCAATAGCATATTTAGTCCGGGACGGACGGCCCTGTGCTGGAAAGCATCGTCAAGAATGATGACATCCGTTTCAGGTCGGTCGAAAAGCAATTGAGGTATGGCTTTCGTCCTCTTCTCACCGACGGCCACGGCGATTTCCGGGAACTTGATGTGGAACTGCATGGGTTCGTCCCCTATCTCGCGGGCTGTCGTCTGCGCTCCGGCAAGCAGATATCCTCTTGTCCGGCGTTTATATCCCCTGCTCAGGATCGCAGGATGATGGCCATCATTCAGATGCCTGCAAATGTATTCGACCATGGGTGACTTACCGGTTCCGCCAATCGATAAATTGCCGACGCAGATGACAGGGATTTGGAATGATGCAGATTTCAGCCAGCCGATGTCGTACAAAAGATTTCGAATGATGACACCCGATCTATACAAAAGGGAGATGGGATAGAGCAGGATCCGAAATGATCGAAAAAAGAAATTATTCAAACTCATGGATCCGATCCGGGGTTATGCAAAGGTTCAGTGGAATGTCATATTCATTTATGTCATCAATATTTTCCGCCGGTCCGAAAAACGAGAGGCCAACCTTGATGCAGTCTTTCCTGCAAGTCGCGAGGAACCGATCATAATAGCCTTTCCCATACCCTACCCGATATCCACGATCATCGAAGGCGAGTAAAGGTACGAGGACGAGGTCAATCCTGGAAGCATCGAAAGGTACTCCTCCTACAGGTTCAGGTATCCCCCAAAAATTGGTTTCCAGGATGGTATTTTCATCATATGCGAAACTCGACAATACATTGCCTGAGGCATCCGCTTTGGGGATGAGTTCAATCATGCCGGGATTCATGCACCCCAGCCACGCGGCAATGGCATCCGTCATCGGCTCGTTGCGTCCGGCAGCGGGCAGATATCTGTGCAGGACTTCAATGAAAGGAAGCCTTGCCTGCTGGAAACGGATGAACAGGAGATCATTCAGCGTTGCAAGATCTGACGAAGTGAGGGATCGTCTTTTTTCGATGTATTTTTTTCTGATGTCTTTTTTGAGCATATGCGCATGTCACTTGCCGTGTCAAAGGTAGTTGAAGTTTGCAAAGAGACGATTGAGGCAGGATGTCATCACGTTGTTTCCGGCCGGATGAAGATGGAAAAAATAGTGGTCCCGTATTTTCGTTCAGCGTGAAAATCCGGACGGCCTGCGTAATTGTTCCGTGGGGTGTGTTCCAGGATGAACCATCCGCTGGGTGCCAGCAGTTTGCGATCATAGATGATCTCGGGCAACTGGTCGATCGTAGTGAGCGCGTAAGGCGGCCCTGCGAATATCAGGTCGAACGAAACGCTTGATTGCTGCAGGAAGCGAAAGACATCCTGTTTCAATACCTGCATGTTCGTGATCTTCAGCGTTTCTGCCGTTTTCAGTATGAAGGCATGCATCTGAGGATCCTTTTCTACGGTCACGACATCCGCAGCGCCCCTGCTGACGAGCTCATAGCTTATGCTTCCCGTACCGCCAAAAAGGTCCAGCGCATGCAGGTCTTCCAGGTCAAGATTGTTCCCAATGATGTTGAACAATGCCTCCTTGGCGACATCTGTCGTCGGGCGGGTATGGGGCATATTTGCAGGCGGATTGATGCGGCGCCCTCCGAGTGTTCCACTGATTATCCGCATATGCAAAGGGAGAATGCGGGTGTGAAAAAGTGGTCGGGATATCCGGAGAAGGCTGCGTCGGTGGAGAAGAAACCGCTCCCATTGTCGGATTCTACCACAAGGAAATATTTCATGAGTTCGACATATAGGATGGAGTCCTTTTCGAGAAATCCACTGACGACCAATGGCAGATCAAGACAATCAAGTCCGAACTGCTCACTGATGTTCAAAAGGGCATAGGAGACGTCCTCCGGTACTTCATAAACGAAAGATTGCATGAGTTGGAGTGCACCATTCTTTTGCAGATAGACGATGACATGCCCCGGATAGAACCATACATGCATGCAGGTCGAAGACCATTCCTCTTTTCTGGCGACCATGATCCTGAGGATACCGGAGTAGACATGACTGTATGTGACATCTCTGAAACGGGATACCAGTTCACTATGAAACCATGATGGTACGCGAAAATGGTTGCTGACCCCTTTCATACCCGTCTGCTCATGCATGACCATTCCAGTCGGAAGATCGCCATGTATCAGGTTCAGCATATCCTTTGAAACAGCTTTGTCATCAAATCTTTCCGGCAACAATACGGAGTCACTCGTATTATAAGTGATAGACACGTCTCGGAAAGGAAGACTCATCAGTGGACTGTCATTGAGTATATCCAACACGTCGGTCTGGATGGAACGTTGGCTGACCGGATAAAACTCGAAACCCACCACCTTTTTCTCTGCCTTTCTGAAAAGCGCAAGGCTGAAATGCGATAAGCCTGCATCAATGCATAGGCGCATCGCGTTTGGATCGGGATGCAGATAATCGGTCAGCAGTATCCTGAAAGATGGTTTTGGCATGATATACTAACGGCAAAATACAATTATTTGCCCGAACATGGAAAAAGCAACACGCTTATTGTTGTAGGTTTGCATGCTCTTATGGCTACTTTTGATAAAACCGGCACCCTGAGGCTAGCTGCCACCAACAGGCAGATCCTTTCGCTGGCGCTCCCGATTTCTTTTGCACTCCTGGTTCCTCAGTTCAATTATTTGGTCAATAGCCTTTTCCTATCGCGTTTAGGGACCGGTTATCTCGGCGCAGCAGGCATCACAGGTGTGTATTATTTGATCTTTGCCGCGATCGGTTATGGCCTGAATAACGGGCTGCAGGCACTTATTTCCCGAAGAGCGGGTCAGGACCGCCTGGAAGACATCGGGTCACTATCTGTCCAAAGCATGTACCTGAGTTTCTTCATTGCTGCGTTCGGCATTATTGTCACCTTCGCTTTTGCGCCCGTTATCCTGCAAAACAGTGTCGACCCCGCGCTTTACAAACAATCACTTTCTTTTCTGCAGATCCGCATCTGGGGGCTGCCATTCCTGTATTTATATCAGATGCGGAATGGACTGCTGGTCGGCACAAATCAGAGTCGCCTGCTGATCTGGGGCACGCTTGCCGAGACCATCGCG
>CAJBPC010000824.1 GCA_903957405.1 uncultured bacterium
AACAAGGGAATAATTGCAACCAACAGAAATGTGGGTATTCAAATTGCAAAAGGGGAATATATAGCCTTTTGTGATGACGATGATGTTTGGTTACAAACTAAATTGTCAACCCAAATTGACATATTAAATTCTAATCATTTTGAATTAGTATATTGTAATACAATTTTGTTTTTTGAATCGGGTAAAGAGGTTGTAACAAACTATAAACCAACAAACACATTAAATCAATTGCTTTTTACAAACCACATCACAACATCCAGTGTCGTGCTTAAAAATAATGGGAATATTAATTTTATCGAAGACCCCAATTTTACTGGAATAGAAGATTATGAACTTTGGTTAAGAATAGGGAAATTGAATGAAAAGGTGGCATTGATCCATGGCCCGGCACTTTCTTATTATCGGGTGCATGAAAATAGCCTTCAATCAAAGTGTTCCTTTGAAAAAAAACAACTGATTGTCCAATATTTGAAACTGTACCATCCACTAAAATATGATCTTAGCCAAGGTAACGATGGGGAATTGATTTTTTCACCTATAAAAGACCAATTCGCGCAGCTATTTTTTGCAAACAGCGTAAATCAAAATACCAGAACTGATTCCCCTCCTGAAATCATAATTTTTGATGAACTCAATTCTTTGAAAGTTGCGGTGGAGAGCACCACCAAAACCATAGATTTCAAGTTTCCCTACGCACAAACTATAACAAATCTCCGATTCGACCCGCTTAACGATTATTGCCAGTTATCTATTAAATCCATCCAAATGTTCCATCAGGGGAAGCCGCTAGAAACCCCCTTTATCTTGTCATCAAACGCCCTTCATGTCGCAAATGAAGTGTATTTGTTTGATACTACTGACGCTCAAATTCATATTAATTTTTTAAACAAGACCAGCATTTTCATTGATCAGGTAATAGTCAATATCGATGGTTACCGGATGGATTCAAGTCTCATTCCATTGATATTTAATCACTGAGCCGATGAACCCGCGAATCGCCCTCTTTTCATTCATCGTTGCAGCCATGCACATACTCATGCTGCTCACGCTCAAGTATGTGTATATGATGGCGTATGTGAATCACTACGTTGTTTTAATGACAAGGCTGGTAAGCGTAGAAACACTTTCGTTGAATTGGAGCGAGTGCCTTTTCTTCGGAGCGACTTTCTTGTCTGCCCTGTTGTGTATCCGCAAGAGGCGGTGGGTGTTAGCCACCACCCTCTTGGTATCCGGAATATTGTGGGTATTTCTCGAGTCAACCTTTTTTATTTATTTCAAGGATCTAGGCGTTGATTCTTTAGCCGAGGCAAAAGACTTCGACCATCAAGAGGCTGCTTTTTGGTTTGAATCCTTTTGGGCTTCCCTTCGCCATTTTTTCAACCCATTCTTTCTGAAAGGGCTATCCGTCAAACTGTTGTTGTACAGCGCTATCGGACTGATTTCCTATCTGTTGTTGCAAAAGATTCGGTATTTGATGGGTGTGGGCCATCGTTCAGCCAGTTTCATTGTTTCTGGTTTCTGCATCATCGCCTTTTGTCTGTCCATGTACCTTCGTTTTGAAGCTACGGCAAGCCTTTGGAACTACAACAGTGGAATATTGGAACAGTTGTG
>CAJBPC010000825.1 GCA_903957405.1 uncultured bacterium
AAGTTTTTGGCTGTCATATTATTGCTGCAAGTATTGTCGCAGGTCACCGGGCAGCATGTCCGTCAGGTTTGGTTGGATGAACTCCCCATCAAGGTTTATTCAGGTGGCATACCCGCTGTGGTTGCCGGTGCCAACCAGGGCGGGCAACCTATCCGCATGGCCGGCAAGACGTACGCCCACGGGGTGGGAGTGGCATCCACCAGCATATTGGCCTTCCACCTGAAGGGCGATGCGGTGGAATTGACGGCTACGGTGGGTGTGGACGACATGGGTATAAAAGACCTGCCCCACAGGTTTTATGTGTTGGGCGACAAGAAGATCCTGTTTGCAAGTGGCGACATGCGGTTAGGTGACCGGCCGAAGCGTTTCAGGGTTGATCTCCGGGGTGTGCAGCGCATGGGCATGCTGGTGGAGGTGAAAGACAAGGGATATACCAGGGTGTTCTCCAACTGGGCTGACGCGCGGATATCCCTTATCGGAGACGCCATACCGGCGCAGTTCCCCAATGAAGGCGATCGCTACATCCTTACGCCGCCGGCATCCGACCTGCCGAGGATCAATTCCCCTTCCCGCTTCGGCGTTAGGCCGGGAAATCATTTCCTGTACGGCATCGCGGCATCAGGACAGAAGCCCATGACGTTCCATGCATCGAAACTCCCCCAAGGCCTGCGGATCGATGGCCAGACAGGCATCATCACCGGCAGCATTGCGATGCCCGGTAACTATGTCGTCCGGTTGAAAGCGACCAATAAAACCGGTGAAGCGACGAAGATGCTCAGGATCGTGGTGGGTGATACCATTGCCCTTACACCGCCGATGGGTTGGAATGGTTGGAATTCTTGGGCAAGGAACATCGATGGGGAGAAAGTGCTGGCATCTGCTAAAGCGATGGTGCAGGCTGGATTGAAAGACCATGGATGGAATTATGTCAACATCGATGATGCCTGGCAGGGTAAGCGTGGCGGAGCGTTTCACGCGCTGCAGGCCAATGCGAAGTTCCCCGATTTCAAGGGACTCATCGATGCCGTCCATGCGATGGGGCTTAAACTCGGGTTATACTCCACGCCGTGGATCACCAGTTATGCGGGTTATCCGGGAGGATCATCCGATCTTCCTGATGGGGATTTTCCCGACTCTGTCAGAGACAATAAACGGGCGTATCGTTATATTGGAAAATATCGATTCGAAGAGGCGGATGCCCGGCAAATGGCGGCATGGGGCGTGGATTACTTGAAATACGATTGGCGGATCGAACGGGAGTCTGCGGAAAGGATGTCTCGCGCCCTCAGCGCCAGTGGCCGCGATATCGTGTACAGCCTGTCCAACTCCGCACCCTTCGACGGGGTGCAGGATTGGGTGCGGCTCGCCAACCTTTACCGCACCGGGCCAGATATCCGCGACAGTTGGCATGGCCTTTACGAGACGACCTTCACCTTGGACAAATGGGGTCCCTATGGTGGGCCGGGGCATTGGAATGATCCCGACATGATGATCCTCGGCAATGTCACCACTGGTATTGACATGCATCCCACCCGGCTCACGCCTGACGAGCAATACAGCCACGTGAGCCTGTTTGCGCTGCTGTCGGCGCCGATGCTCATCGGATGCCCGATAGAGCAGCTCGACCCCTTCACCCTGAATCTGCTCACCAATGACGAGGTCATAGAAATCGATCAGGATGCCCTTGGGAAATCCGCGCGCCTGGTAAGTGACGAACATGGGATACAGGTCTGGAAAAAACCACTGGAGGATGGCAGTTATGCCATCGGGCTGTTCCATACCGCTCAATACGCGACGACACCGGAACGATATTTCAGATGGGGGGATGAGCAGCCTGCGGATGCTGCGCTGGTCCTTTCAAAGCTCGGACTTCAGGGTAACTGGGAAATACGGGATGTATGGAGGCAAAAAAACCT
>CAJBPC010000826.1 GCA_903957405.1 uncultured bacterium
CCTTGACGGATCCCCTCCTGCCGATGATGCCGGCTTCAAAAAGCATGCACTCCGCAAGGGTTGTCTTCCCCGAGCCTGCATGCCCCAATAAAACGATGTTCTTGACATGCGATGTATCGAATTCCACCATGATGTGTTTTTATATTTATTTTTTAATTGTGATGTCATTTGAAGGATACAATTCGAATGTTTTTCTTCAAATCCATCAGTGTACACTGAGGCCAACCCCGCCATTCTTCGAAAAAAAAGCGTGGTAGGAATCTTTCAGTTTTCCAATCGCATCAACAAGATGTGCACACTGATCATCAAGGCTTTCGTGAATGGTCAGGATATGCTGAAGCGGCTGACCGTGCTCCATGTTTTCCTGCCATCCTGACTGCTTGAGATGATCCCTGATCGCATGTTCAAGGTTGTTGATATTTGACAGCTGCATGTCAAACCGGTTTTCGTATTGCTCGACTTCCGGCAGCGAGGATTTCGCCAGAGCAGATGACATGTATTTTTGAAGCATCGAACGCAGATCGTTGATTTCTGACCGGCTGTTGCGGAGCTGCCCTATCCAGAACCGGCAATCCTGATTGAGCTGTGAATGATCTGTCTGAACCATGGGAGTGGTGTTAAAAGGTGATATGAATAAAAAGTTCGCCTGACGATTTATAATTGTTCGGGAAATACAAGGTTCCGCATTTTTTTCAGCGTGTTTTCCATCCCAAGTCATCCTTTTGAATGTTTTTTATCATTTTCCATGAGTTGATTTTTCAGAAGTTGACATGAACCGGATAGGGGTATCGGGTTTGATGTTTTTTTTTTAACTTCAACGCATGAAAACCGAGATGGAACGATCATCAGGAATGCAACAACCTGCATGGAGAAGATGGCTTCCCTTCATCGTGGCGGGAGCCATTGCCCTGCCAATACTTGTGTTTAAGGGGATGGGAACCTCAGGTGATGTGGCCGGCACTGTCCCGGATCGGATTGATTTCAACTATCATGTGCGGCCGATCCTTTCAGACAGGTGCTTCAAGTGCCACGGACCGGATCCGATGGCAAGAGAAGCCGGCCTGAGGTTGGACAAGGAAGACGAGGCCTATGCTGCGCTGAAAGACGATCCGTCTAAGTTCATCATTGTCCGCGGGCAACCTTCAAAATCTGAATTCTACCATCGCATCGTCACGGAGGATACATCCATGCTGATGCCTCCGCCATCCTCGAATTTGAAGCTGACGGATCTCGAGAAACGGATATTGGAAAAATGGATCAAACAAGGCGCCCCTTACCAAAAACACTGGGCTTTCATCCCTCCCGAGAAGCCTGCTTTGCCGGAGCCAGCACAGCGTGGCTGGGTTCGAAACGAGATAGACCACTTTACGCTGGACAAGATGAAGGCTGTCGGCCTCTCCCCCAATGAGGAAGCGGAAAAGGAGATCCTGTTTCGCCGTGTCAGCATCGACCTTACAGGCTTGCCACCGGACCTGGCCATGCAGGACGCTTTTCTGACGGACAAGGACGAGGGCGCCTATGAACGCATGGTGAACCGCCTGCTGGCAGATCCGCATTACGGAGAAAAGATGGCCATATCCTGGCTGGACGTCGCCAGATATGCCGACAGTCATGGTTATCAGGACGATGGGCTCCGGACCATGTGGCCCTGGAGAGATTGGGTGATACACGCTTTCAACCAGAATTACGGGTATGACAAGTTCATCACCTGGCAACTGGCGGGTGATCTTTTACCGAACCCTACAAAAGAACAACTGCTCGCAACAGGTTTTAACCGAAACCACAAGATCACACAGGAAGGTGGTGTCATAGACGAGGAATACAGGATCGAATATGTTACAGATCGAACCAATACGTTCGGGAAGGCCTTTTTGGCAATGACCTTGGAATGCTCCAAATGCCATGACCACAAATATGACCCGATCTCCCAAAAAGACTATTTCAGCAGTTTTGCCTTCTTCAATCAGGTGAATGAAAAAGGCCTGGTGGGAGACATCGGTCTGGCTTCTCCCGGCGATCCCCCAAACATGCAGATCAGCACGGAGGATGTGCACAGCGTATTGCGTTTCATCAATAAACCCGACACCGCTCCAGTCACCGTAATGATCATGAAAGACAGCAGCCTTAAAAGGGTTACCAGACTCCTGGTGAGGGGTGTCTATGATCAGCCTGGTGACACTGTAGACATGTCGATGCCGTCGGCGATTCTTCCATATGACCGGAAAAGTTTCGCACCGAATAGGCTCGGACTCACAAACTGGCTGCTCGACAAACGAAACCCCCTCACCGCAAGAGTGTTCGTCAACCGCGTCTGGCAGGATTTCTTCGGAAAGGGCTTGGTGAAGACCGTCGGGGATTTCGGCATGCAGGGCGACCTGCCCACCCACCCTGAATTGCTCGATTGGCTTGCCAGTGATTTCAGAGACAATGGATGGGACATCAAAAGGCTCGTGAAGCAGATCGTCATGTCTGCCACCTATCGCCAAAGTGCCGCCCGTGAGGGCAAGAAGCTGCAGACGGATCCCGAAAACCGATATTTCAGCTACTCCCCGCGCTTGAGGCTTTCCGCAGAGTTGACGAGGGACCATGTGCTTTCGAGCAGCGGTCTGCTTGTACACACCATCGGAGGACCAAGCGTAAAGCCCTATCAGCCGCCGGGCATTTGGGAGTCCACCACGTCAGGAAGAGGAGAACTCGCACGTTTCATACAGGACCATGGCGAAAAGCTCTACCGAAGAGGAATGTACACATTCATCAAGCGGACCGCCCCTCCCCCATCCATGCTCATCTTTGATGCAAGCAACCGTGACCAGTGCGAAGTCGGACGACTGCGTACCAACACCCCCCTGCAGGCGTTGGTGATGCTCAACGACCCGCAGGTATTGGAAGCTTCACGCGTGCTGGCACAGCGGCTGCTCAATCAAAAGCTGACAGATGACCAACGCATAGAGGCGGCATTCCGAAAAATTCTTTGCAGAAAGCCTACCGCAAAGGAAAAAATCCTGTTGATGGAATATCATCAAAAAGAACTCGCCAGGTACAAAGCAGACAAAGATCGTGCGAAGCGTTTTGTTCAGATCGGGGAGTTTCCCATCGAGGGCAATCCTGAACCGTCAGCACATGCTGCACTCATGCAGTTGATCCACACTTTTTACAACCTCGAGGAGACATCCACCAAATCTTGAAAACAATGGACCAATTCAATAAATTCAGGCTGAACCATACCCGCAGGCATTTCCTGACGAAGGCGGGACTTGGCATCGGCAGCATAGCCCTTGGCTCATTGATGCTGCCGGGAATGTTTGGGAAAAAGGAAGAGGAATTGGCTGCACCCATGCTGGGATTGCCGCAGTTCGCACCCAAAGCGAAAAGAATCATCTACCTCTTTCAAAATGGTGCACCCTCGCAACTGGAGTCTTTCGACTATAAACCAAAACTCAATGAGATGATGGGGCAGGACCTTCCGGCTTCCATCAGGATGGGACAACGACTGACAGGCATGACCGCCAGTCAGGATAAATTCCCATTGATGGGGTCTGCATTCGACTTCAAACAACATGGAGGCTCAGGAGCCTGGATATCCTCCATGTTCCCGAATATTGCGGGCATCGCAGATGATATCTGCATCATCAAAACGCTGCATACCGAAGCGATCAACCACGACCCCGCACTCACATTCTTTCAAACCGGAGCGCAACAGGGAAACCGTCCCAGCATGGGTGCCTGGATGAGCTATGGTTTAGGAAGCGACAATAAAAACCTGCCGGCCTATTGCGTGCTGCTCTCCAGGGGCAGGGGTAACGGACAAGGTGTTTATTCCAAGTTGTGGACCAACGGTTTCCTCGACAGCATCCATCAGGGTGTGGTCTTCAGCAGTGGCGAAGATCCGGTACTCTATTTGAAAAATCCTGAAGGACAAGACAAAAACTCCAGGCGGGAGATGCTCGACCAGTTGTCGAAACTCAACTCCATGTCGTTTGAGCAATTCGGAGACCCCGAGATCCAGGCGAAGATCCAGCAGTATGAAATGTCTTACCGGATGCAGACAGCCGTGCCGGAACTCACCGATCTGTCGAAAGAACCCGACCATATCATCAAAATGTACGGCGCTGATTGCTTAGTGCCGGGTACATACGCCGCCAACTGCCTCCTTGCCCGGAAACTATCCGAATCCGGCGTACGCTTCGTTCAGCTTTACCACCAGGGATGGGATCAACACGGCAACCTGATCGGTGAAATGCCCCTGCAGGCTCAGGATGTCGACCGCGCATCTGCCGCCCTTGTGAAGGACCTCAAACAAAGAGGCCTGCTGGATGAAACGCTCGTCATATGGGGTGGTGAATTCGGACGGACGAACTACTGTCAGGGAGCGTTCTCAAAAGACAATTACGGAAGAGACCATCATCCGAAATGCTTCAGCATCTGGATGGCGGGTGGAGGCATAAAGCCGGGTATGGTATATGGGGAGACCGATGAGTTCGGATACAATATCGTGAAGGATCCCGTCAGCGTCAATGACTTCCACGCCACGATCCTCGACCTGATGGGCGTCAACCATGAACAACTGACCTACAAACATCTCGGAAGAAGGTACCGCCTCACCGATGTTGCAGGGCAAATCGTTCCGGGGATCATGGCCTGACATAACGCAGATGCATAACCGAATATTCAGGAAAAAGATAGAAGACAAGATCAAGACTCGCCCATGAGCCGTTATCGTTCCGTACTTTCCAATGCAGTTTTTTTTCTGCTGGTCCTTTTATTGCTCATGGCCGCATTCAGCGAACACCTGAAGATCCCGGTATGGCTGACCATCTCCGGCAGGTTCCATCCGCTGTTGCTCCATTTTCCGATCACGCTCGTCATCCTGCTTCTTGTCACTTATCCATTCCGTTCCGCATGGAAGAATAACATACAGTTATCCGCTGCATACGATCTGCTATGGCTCCATGCGGCAGGTCTTGCGACGCTATCCGCCCTCAGCGGATTGGTTCTATCAACAGACGGGGGATACGATGAAACGACCCTTGACCGCCACATGTGGCTGGGTACCGCCACCGCTGCCCTCGCATACGTCATCTGGCATTTGCAGGCCGGCAGGGAATCCGGTAAAGGAATCCTGAATATCCTGGTGATCATCTGCGGTGTCACCCTCGGCGTTGGAAGTCACTATGGCGGAACGCTTACGCATGGCGAAGATTACCTCACATTCCGCACACACGTCGAAGAGTCTGAGGCATCAGGCAGAGTGACCGACAGCACAGCCATCTATCTCGCAGCGGTGCAGCCACTGCTCCAAACGAAATGTTACAGTTGCCATAACGAAAAGAAATCCAAGGGCGACTTCGTCATGACGCAAGAGGCTTTGTTATTGAAAGGGGGAAAGGAAGGCGCACCCTGGGTCGCAGGAGACCCTGATAACAGCCGGCTCGTGCAAAGGCTGCTGCTCGACATGACAGATAAAAAGCATATGCCTCCCAAAGGCAAGCCACAACTGTCATCCCGCGAGATAGAGCTCCTCCACAAATGGATTGCCGACGGGGCCGATTTCGACAAGTCTTTTCAGGATTATCCTTCGACAGATACCTTCAGGATATTCGCAGCATCCTTCAGCCAGCCGGAGGATGTCAAGAAGACAAAAACCATGGATCATGCCTTTGAACCGGCTGACAAGAAGACACTGAACAACTTGAATGGTCCCTTCAGGGTCATAACGTCATTGGATAACCGAACACCTGCGCTGAGGCTGGGGTTCTATGTGTCATCTGAATACAAACCCTCCATGCTCGAGGACTGCAGGCCGCTCAGCCTTCAGATCGTTTCTGCAAATCTCTCCGGCATGCCCGCAGGCGACGAGGCCATTCAACAACTGTCAGGTTACCCCAATATCGAAGAGATATTCCTCCACAGCACCCGCATCACCGGAGCAAACCTGGCACTTCTGAAACAGTCAAAAAAACTGAGGACGCTTTCGCTTTCAAATACGAAAGTCAATGCGATGCAGATCGAGCCACTTGCCGCATTGCCCATGCTGGAAAAGGTTTTTTTATGGAAAACCAATGTGACGGATGCCGAAGCGAAGATCCTCCAGAAAAAATACCCGCGCATCCAATGGGACATCGGATATATTCCTGACACGAAGGAGTTTTTGAAGTTGACCTCACCTCAGTTGAAGAACCCGGAAAAAATGGTTTTCGCTGCCGGAGAAACCATCACCCTGAAACATCCGATGTCTGGGGCGGGCATACGATATACGATTGACGGATCTGATCCCGACAGCATCAACACCCCGCTTTTCACAAAGCCTATTCCTGTGAACGGCCCTACACAGGTCAAAGCCATCGCCGTCATGTCCGGCTGGCATGCAAGCAGCATCTCCGCGTTCACTGTCTTCTCAAGGGGGATCTTGCCGGCTTTTTCTTCGCTGCTGACCAAGCCCGACAACAGATACAAGCAACAGGGAGCTGCCAGCCTGACCGACGGGAACAAGGGCGTGAGCAATAATTCCCTCGTCAACTGGCTTGGATTCCGTGATGAACCTTTCAAGGCTCATTTCAGTTTTGCCAAAGAAGAGGCGATCAATAAGGTAACCCTCAGTATGGCAGACAACAACGGAAGTTATATCATGCCTCCGGCCGTCATCATCGTAAAAGGCGGTACGGATTCATTAAAGATGATACCGATCGGAAGGCTTGCGCCCAAGCAACCCTCGACATACGGGCCGGTCGAAAACAGGATTTACACTGTCGGGATCAACCCCGGCAAGTACCGTTACATCCACATCCAGGCCGATCCTGTTTCGAAACTGCCTGAATGGCACAGGGGGAAAGGCCAAAAAGGATGGGTGTTCGTGGATGAGGTGTTTTTCTATTGAATTCCGGCATGGTCAGCAGCTGGTCAGAAAACCCGCATGACACTGCGATCCTTTCTGTAATTTTACCCGCTTGATATCACCACAATCAATACAGGACGTGCTCAGTCGCATCGACATCATCGATGTCGTGGGTGAATTCGTGAAACTCAAGCGCAGGGGCGCCAATCATCTTGGTCTTTGTCCCTTCCACAATGAAAAATCCCCCTCCTTCACGGTATCGCAGAGCAAGGAGATCTACAAGTGTTTCGGATGCGGGCGAAGTGGCAACACCATCGGTTTTCTCATGGACCATGAGAAATACACGTATGTGGAATCCATCCGCTGGCTGGCCAGTCGTTATAATGTGGAGCTGGAGGAAACGGCAGCCAGTCCCGAATACCA
>CAJBPC010000827.1 GCA_903957405.1 uncultured bacterium
ACCTTATGCAGACGGTGGTGCAGAACATGGGCATTCGGGATCTGTATATCAAGAAAGGCAGTATCCGGGATGTGGATGTGTATAAGGCTTGTCCGTTTGAAGTGAGATCCTGGCAGCCTTCGGATACCGTGTCAGGCTGGCGGTTGAGTGTTGACATGAAGCCAAAGGATGAACGCCGTTTTGAGATCATTTCCGATGGTCAACGGATCACCGGGGAGTTTGGAAAGATGCTGCTTTTCAGGAAGGGCGCGATCCTCATTGATTGGAAGAGCCATGCGCAAAAGGGGAGGGATCTTGACGATTATCGGATCATCCTCCGCACGCTCGATGATGCCGCCACGGCCATTGCCGGGGGGCTGAGCATAAAATCCATAGGCAAACGGTCTACAGTGCTGGAGTTGACCCTGCAGGACGAGGTCGTAGAACGGGCAAGGGATGTGCTCAACGAGCTGACGCGCGTATACGATCGGACGCAGCTGCTGGACAAGAACAGGATCTATGACAATACGATCTCGTTCATCGATGACCGGATGGGAAAGATCACCGGGGAATTGTCGATCGTGGAGTTCGATGTGGAGCGTTTCAAGCAGGCCAACAATGTGGTTGACCTGAGCGCCGAGGGGCCGATCCTCATGGAAGAAACCAATGCGTATGATAAATCCATATCAGACGCCGAGATACAACTGGATATCCTCGTCGGTATCCGAGACCTGTTGCGGAAAAACCCGGAACGGTTCGATTTCATCCCGTCGAATATGGGGATCAACAACCTCACGCTGAACGGCATGCTGGAGAGCTTCAATCAGATCCTGCTGGAGCGTGAGAAGTCGGGTGCGATGCTCGGTGCTCAGAATCCTCAGGTGAAGGCGATCGACAATCAACTCGTCAATCTCCGGACGAATATCATCCGCAACATCGACGCTTTGGAAGGTGACCTGAAGATCACCCGGAACGCCTTGCGGGGCAAAGGGCGGCAGCTGCAGAACCGCATGCGCAACATTCCCCGCCAGGAACGGCAGTTGGTGGAGATACAACGGCAGCAGGCCATCAAGCAGAATCTCTATCTGTACCTGCTGCAGAAGCGCGAGGAGTCGGAGCTGTCAAGGACCGTGGCCGTCTCCAACAACCGCGTCGTCGAACCGGCAAGGGTCGGTGGTCAGGTACTGCCCGTGCCAAGGAATATCTGGGCTTTGGGTGTCGGCGGTGGTTTCGTCCTGCCCGTCCTGCTCATCAGCCTGCTGCAGGCGTTGAATACAAAAGTCAGGAACGTCGAAGACATCCGCAAGCATACCCGTGTGCCATTGCTCGGACTGATCAACTACACCTCGGATGCAACCCCTGTTGCAGTGACCGGTAAGAGCCGAACGGTGATCTCCGAGATGTTCAGGCTCATCCGTGCAAACCTGCAGTTCGTGGGCAATGGCGAACATAACAAGACCATCCTCGTGACATCCTCGGTGTCCGGCGAGGGGAAATCCTTTGTGAGTTTGAATCTCGGCATCACGCTGGCCCTTGCGGGCAAGAAAGTGCTGCTCATAGAGCTCGACATGCGCAACCCCCGCCTCAACAAGATGCTGAAACTGGATGGGAACACACATCCCGGCATTACGCAATACCTGGTGAATCCCGAAATGGACTGGCGCAGCATCGTGCGGCAGTCTGAGCAAGACCCCGGTCTGGGCATCATCACCTGTGGATTCATTCCACCCAATCCGAGCGAACTGCTCATGGGCGATCGGATTGCGGAACTCTTCCGGATCGTTCGGGAAGAATACGAATACATCATCCTCGATACGGCGCCTGTGGGTCTTGTCAGCGATGCATTGCTGCTCAATCGTTTCGTGGACACCACCTTATATGTGGTCAGGAAGGATGTGACGGAGCTGTCGCTTCTTGAGATCATCGAAGAGGCCGCCAGCCATGGCAAGCTTCCCAGGCCGTACATCATCATGAACGCAGTACGGAAGCGGATACTCGGATACGGACAGGGATACCTCTACGGTTATGGCTATTACCAGGATGACCGTGGATGGAAACGTTGGCTGAATGATTTGCGGAACAAGAAAAAATGAACGACCGCATGACGGAGAAGATATCGAATGCCGGGGCGGCGGCAGGGCGGCGACTGCTGCATTTCGGGTGCGGGCCGGAGGTGTCGCCGACGGAATGGGAAGACTACGACGGCAGCTGGAATCTTTGGCTGCAGCATGCCCTGCTTGGAAAAGCATTCAGGCCGGTCATCCGAAAATTCAACGGATATGAATGGCCATCACACGTCCGCTACCTCGACCTTACCCGGCCCTTGCCATTCGGGGACGCATCCGCGGATGCAATCTATGCATCACATGTCCTCGAACACCTGTATCATGCGGATGCATTGCGATTGCTTCGGGAATGTCGGCGGGTGCTGAAGGTGGGAGGGGTGCTTCGGCTGGTGCTGCCCGATCTGGAACACATGATCCAGGCATATGCGGCATCCCGGGATCCCAATGCTGCGTTCGAACTGAACCGGCGGCTTCTGTTCCGGGAGGTTGAGCGTCCGGATTCATTATGGAAACGCATCTACGCGGCGCTGGCGGATTTTCACAGCCACAAGTTCATGTATGATGCCAGGTTGCTGGCACACCTGTTGGCCGCGGCGGGTTTTCGCGACATCATTCAGCATGACTGTCACGCCAGTGCGATCCCTGAGATACGGCATGTCGAGCATCCCGGCAGGATACTGAATGGCGCCGGTTTCGTTTTGGAATCTGTGAAATAAATATGAAAGCGATCCTTTGAACATCCGTATAACCATCTTCCGGAATCTGCTCTCTCAATTATGGAGCCGACTGTTCTCCAACATCGGTGTGCGGCTTTTGCAGGTGCCGATCCTGTTGGCTGCCCTCGGGCAGGACGACTATGGCCGCTGGCTGGTGCTGTCGACCATACCTGCATGGCTCGCATTGTCGAACATGGGCTATGGCACCGTGGCCGGCAATGAGATGGTGATGAATATGGGTGGGGGTGACGTGACCAAGGCCAGGCAGACCTATTCCAATGCTTTTTTTCTCGCTGCAGTGTCCGGCACTGTCATCCTGCCGCTCGTGATGCTCGGAAGCTATCACGCACCGCTGGCCGCTTGGCTGGGTGTTCCGGAGGAACGATCGACGGAGCTCTCCCTTGCCGCATTCATCCTTTCTTTCGCGGTCATCCTGTCATTCTTCGCAGATGTGTTCGGGACCAGATTGCGTGCGGCACGCAAAACACATCTGGTGGGCATTCTCCTGGGCCTGCAGTTATGGCTGGAGCTCGCACTCATCCTGTTCATGCTGAAAAGCGGCAGCGGGTTCGATATGCTTGCCCTGGCGAATCTTTTGTCCACCTGCGCCTATCTGCTGGTCGTGTATATTTTCAGCCGTCGCGCCATGCCCGGGATACGGTTCGAGCACAAGGACATCTCGATGCCCGTGGTGCGGGAGCTCTTCACGAAAGGATTTTATTACCAGGCCCTGCCGTTGGGGCATGCGATGTTGCTGCAGGGGCAGGTCATGCTCGTGCAGTCTGTCCTTGGCCCGGCAGCCGTTGCCCTATTTTCCACGTCCCGCACATTGGTGCGGTTGATCAGTCAGGGACTCGAACTGATCAATCATTCCGTCTGGCCGGAATTGAGCCTGCTATTCGGGAAACGCGATTATCAGAAGGCCGCCATGCTGCACCGCACATCGGTGTTCCTGTCGGTGAGCCTAGCGGTCACGGCCGCCCTCATATTCTCCCTGGGAGGCACCTGGCTCTTCGAGCTGTGGACAAGGCAGTTGCTGCCGATATCGCAAAGCCTGCTCATCGCCTTCCTCGTAGCCGTGCCTGCAAATGCGCTTTGGTACACCAGCAGCATCGTCCTGCTTTCGGCAAATGAATATGAAGGTCTCGCCCGGAGGTACGTCATCGCCGCCCTGGTTTCACTGGCGGCCTGCTACGGACTGACGCTGCAGATCGGACTCGTAGGTGCGGCACTTGCGACGCTGGCGGCCGACCTCGTCATGATCCCTTTCGTCATGAAGCGGTCGTTGCAGCTTACGCGCGACAGCTTTCCCGGGATAGCCGGAAGGCTGCGCAGCGACCTGCTGACGGCGGTCAGAGGCCGGCAGGCGATCATCTGATCTTTTGATATTTATTTTTTCGGTTATACTTATACGTTAGTATTATCTTCATGAAGGTCGTCGTCTCCAATGGTACATACAGGTTCCATCTTGCGCCGCTGGCGAGTGAGTTGGAAAAGCGGGGTGCGCTCTCGGCATTGCTCACGGGAGGATACCCGAAGGGCTTCTGGGCCGAATGGATCGGCAGGATCCCGCAGGCGGGCCTGCAGCGGCTCCTGGCAAGGCGCGAAGACCTGCCCGACTCGCGGGTGCATGCCTTCAACGCGACGGAGTTATGCTTCAAGGCGGCGGACATGGCATTCGGCGGGCGTTCCGGATACCTGCAGCAAAAACTGCAGGAGGTCGGATTTCGAGGCTATGCCCGGCAGGCGACCCGGGTGTTGAAGCGTACGCCATTCGACATCTACCACTACCGCAACTGCTTCGGATTCGATTCCGCCGCTTATGCCCGCTCTGCAGGTAAAAAGACGATCTGCGACCATTCCATTGGACATCCCCATGCCGTGTCGTATCTCCGTCATCAGAAGGGCTTTCTGCTGCCGGAAAGCCTCGAGCCACAGCCGCTCTCGCCACTGGAAAGCCTGTACCTGGAAGACTTTCAGCATGCCGATCATATCCTGGTGAATTCCGATTTCGTCAAACGGACGTTCACCATCTGTGGGTACGACCCGACA
>CAJBPC010000828.1 GCA_903957405.1 uncultured bacterium
CCGGGTCAGCGTTCACGGCTTCACGTTCATCCGAGCCGGAAAGTCGAGCTACAACGACATCGCCGCACTGCGAATTATTGAAGCATCAGATATAACGATAACGCATAACCGATTTATAAACAGCTTTTTCGGCATCTACCTGCAACGCGCATTCCGCGTGAAGATCAGCGAAAACATCCTAACATCGAACGCGAAGGACGAGATCAGTTCAGCCAACGGAATCCATTGTTGGCAGTCCGATCAACTCGATATCACGTCGAATACCATCAGCGGTCACAGGGACGGCATTTATTTTGAATTCGTCACAAACTCAACCATCCGCAAAAACCGAAGCACGGGTAACGTCCGTTACGGACTGCATTTCATGTTCTCCAGTCATGACACGTACAGCGACAATCTCTTCCGAGATAACGGTGCGGGAGTGTCGGTCATGTACAGCCATCATGTGACGATGATCCGCAACATCTTTGCCGACAACTGGGGCAATGCGGCTTATGGCATCCTCATGAAGGAGATCAACGACAGTGAAGTGAGAGACAATCTCATACGGCACAATACCGTTGGCGTGCTGTTGGAAGGTTCCAACCGAATTCAATTGGAAGGAAATCACTTTCACGACAACGGTTGGGCCATCCGGATGCAGGCAAGCTGTTCAGACAACAACTTAAAAGGCAACAACTTCACCGCGAACACCTTCGACATTGCCACAAACGGCTCCCTCGTACTCAACCGCTTTGAAGGCAACTATTGGTCGAAATACGAAGGATATGACCTGAACCGTGATGGCATCGGGGATGTCCCCTACCGTCCAGTCAGTCTCTATTCCATGATCGTGGAGCGAAACCCCGCAACCCTCATGCTCTTCAGGGGATTCATGACGGAACTCATGGACCGTGCAGAAAGACTTTTGCCGGGCATGACACCTGAAGACCTGAAGGATGACAAACCAAACATGCGGAAACTCATTCTCCACACGCCAACACAAACCTCATGATCATCGCCACCAACGTTTCAAAACGCTTCGGAAAACTGTCGGCCCTGCAGGACATCAGCACGACCTGCCATGCCGGACAGAGCATCGCCCTCATCGGCCCCAACGGATCGGGCAAGACGACCTTCATCAAATGCCTCCTGGGGATGGTGGTACCGGACAATGGTTTCATCACCTTTGATGGCAAGAATATCGGCATGGACTGGCAATATCGCGACCGCATCGGATACATGCCGCAGACCGGACGGTATCCCGATCATATGTGCATTGGACAGGTGCTGGATATGATGACCGACCTACGGGGCAAGAGAGGCAAGGATCTCGACCGGGAACTGATTGAGACCTGGCGGCTCGATACAATGCTGGGCAAGCGCATGGGTACGCTGTCGGGCGGCACCCGACAGAAAGTGAGTGCAGCCCTCGCCTTTCTTTTCAAGCCCGATGTCCTCATCCTCGATGAACCCACGGCAGGACTCGATCCACTCTCGAGCGAGATGCTGAAAGAAAAAATCCGACGTGAACGTGCGCAGGGCCGGCTCATCCTCATCACTTCGCATATATTGAGCGATCTGGAGGACATCATCAGCGAGATCATCTATCTGCAGGAGGGACGTCTTGTGTTCCATAAGGCCTGGGTAACACTCCGCGAAGATACCGGCGAAGCCAGGCTGTCACGCGCCATTGCACAACTCATGAAAAAAGCGAACTGACATGCGCAAGATCATCAAATACGTAATGCTCGACATTCTCCGGAACAAGATCATCATCGCTTATGCGTGCCTGTTAGTATTGCTCGGATTCAGTCTGTTCAATATGAATGACAGCACAGACAAGGGATTGCTCAGCCTGATGAATGTCGTACTGATCATCGTACCACTGGTCAGCTTGGTATTCTCCGCCATCTATCTCTACAATGCGACGGAGTTCATCGAACTGCTCGTTTCACAGCCCATCCGCCGCCGTGACATCTGGCTAAGTCTGTTCACCGGACTCGCAGGCTCACTGGCCATTGCCTTTCTGGCAGGATGCAGCATCCCTGTGCTGATATCGGGTGCCATGAAGGAAGTGGGACTACTCCTATTCATCGGAACGCTGTTATCCATCATTTTTGCGGCCATCGCAATGCTGGCCGTTGTGCATACGCGAGATAAAGCCAGGGGGATCGGCCTAACCACCATGTTGTGGCTGTTTTTTACGTTGTTGTTCGACGGGATCGTATTGTTCATCCTGTTCCAATTCATGGATTATCCATTGGAGAAAGCCATGATCGTGATGAGCATGCTGAATCCGATCGACCTCTCACGGGTGATCATGTTGCTCCAGCTTGACATCTCCGCGATGATGGGCGTCACCAGCGCGGTATTCCGCTCCGCCTTCGGATCTCCGCTGGGCATGGGTATAGCGATCGCCGTATTGCTGATGTGGGTTGTCCTTCCGCTCTGGAGTTCACTGCGAACCTTTCAGCACAAGGATCTCTGATCAAATTAAAACATCATCCCATGAACAGGAAAAAGGACATCAAAAAACGGGAAGACATCATCAAACTTGTGGACGGATTTTATGAAAAGATAAGAGCCGATGAAACAATTGGGCCGATCTTCGATCAGGTTGCCCAAACAAACTGGGAACGCCATATGCCTGTTATGTATGATTTCTGGGAGAATGTCATCTTCCATACCGGTCTCTACAGCGGCAATCCGATGATCGCCCATCAGCGGGTGCACGCGCTGCGCCCCTTTACCAAAGATCATTTTACGCGTTGGCTGGAACTGTTCCGGGCAACACTGCACGAATACTTTGGAGGTCCCAACACCGAACTGGCCGACCAGCGAGCCACATCCATCGCCACCGTGATGCAACTCAAGCTGGAAGCCTATTGATACATTCTCATCTTAGATCCCATCAACCAAAACCATAGACACATGAAAAAATCAATGCGCGCTCTCGCGATGCTTGTCATTACCCTCGTCGTTACTTCTTGCGGTCAGCAGAGCGACACCGCCTCCACCGGTAACGTCAACGAAACAGATGCCGGTCCGGTTTCCGGGCAGTCTGCTGTGCAGGATGATGAATCCCAGAAAGACGTGGTAAAGGTCGCCATCGGCAGCCCTGATCACACCACACTCGTCACCGCCCTCAAGGCCGCCGAATACGTGGATGTGCTCTCCAATGCAGGGCCATTCACGGTTTTTGCGCCGACCAACGCCGCTTTCAATAAACTTCCGGCAGGGACGGTGGAAGGGCTGCTGGCCCCGGATAAGAAGGACGACCTACGCACCGTCCTGGAATACCATGTGTATGTAGGCCGACTCACCACCGAGATGCTGCAGGACGGACAGGTGATCGGACAGGCCAGCGGACACAATGCGACCATTGCCGTAAAAGATGGTATAGTCACAATCAACGGAGCCAACATTGTCGCCAGCGTCCCCGCCAGCAATGGTATCATCCATGTGATCGACGCCGTGCTCCTGCCGCCTGCGAAATGATGAATGTCCGCCGCTGCTAAGGCATCCTAGGATCCACCGATCCGGGAGAAGCCTTGTGTTTTTGATATCTCCCCCACGATCTCAAAGCCGTTCTTTATGAGCCTTGTTTTTCAGAAAGCGCAACAAATGCCGGCAGACATTCTTCTGATCACCCAGGCCTTCCCGCAGCGGGGATCATGCGAAACCTGCACTTCATAAAACCTGACGGAGATCGGGAAGCATCTTAACGAGTAAGCCCAGTGGATGACGTCACACAGTGCTTTTAAACTCAACCAAAACCTGCAAGTACTATTCCGAGAATTGCTGCGACAAAGCATTGGAGACAACCTTCATCTCCCCACCCTTCATCTTCAGCACATACGCGTTGTTCAGTGCGCGGATGTTCGGATTGGAATAATGTTTCTCATCATAAGGTTTCACCACATCGTTTTCCTGGGTGACATGGCCCGCTTCGTCTCTCGTGAGGCCCACCACTTCGTAGCTGAAATGCCAGGGATTCATGGCATCCGCATCTCCGCTGTCGTTGAAGGTATCGTTGAAACCTTCAAAGATCAATTCATTCGGAAAGTTCTCGTGCTGATTCAACAGATTCGTGATCTCGACCTTTTTATGCAGCTCCGGGTCATCGTGGATGATGCCACTGTCCCAGATCAGTTCGCCATTGAGGAAGATCACCAACCGGTTATCGACATGCCCGATGCGGATCCAGTATTCTTTTTTCATTATACGATGGTTTTTATTGATGTAGTAAAATTGCCCAACATTGCGTTTTTATCATATGACCGGAATTATGTGGAGCACTGATCCTTGTTACCGAAAAAAACCACCCAGCACCCTTCGGTCCTCAAACCATGCACCGGCCGCGGGTCGCAGGGGCCGGCGGCTTCGGGATAACGGGGTTCGACAATCAACGCGGCACAGGCATTGTCTGCATGACATCTGCAGGAACAGGCATTGCCCCCTGGAGAAGATGTGATCGCCTCGGAGTTTCATCATCCGCCGCATGTATGGGTGAGTTTGAGTTATTTTTGCCAAAACTGAATCCCATTGGCTGTTGAGGTCTATCTGGTCACCCCCCCTTTCACACAACTGAACACCCCCTATCCGGCTACGTCGTACCTGAAAGGTTTCCTGAATACCAAAGGAATTTCCTCTTTCCAGTCCGACCTCGGCATCGAAGTGACGCTTCGGCTGTTCTCCGAGGACGGCCTGAGGTCGATGTTCGAGGCGGCCGACCGGCATACCGGACCGATCTCGGGGAATGCGCAAAGGATACTGCACCTGCGCACGCATTATGTCCGGTGCATCAATGACGTGATCCGTTTCCTGCAGGGAAGGAATCCCACACTGGCGCACCATATCGCCACGCGGAACTTCCTGCCGGAGGCTGACCGCTTCGGGCAGTTGGCAGACCTCGACTGGGCCTTCGGAAGCATGGGGGTGCAGGACAGGGCCAAGCATATCGCCACCCTTTTTCTGGAGGATCTGTCTGACCTCATCCAGGAAACGGTCGACCCCTATTTCGGATTCACCCGATATGCCGAACGGATCAGCCGGTCCGCCACGAGCTTCGACGGACTCGCCGCCGCATTGGCAAGCCCTCCGACTTTCACCGACGAGATGCTCATAGCCATCTTACGGGAACGCATAACCGAAATAAAGCCCGCAATGCTGGCGATCTCCGTGCCCTTTCCTGGGAATCTGTACGCCGCACTCCGCTGCGCGCAATGGGTGAAAGCGAACCGACCTGAAGTGAGGGTCGCACTCGGCGGCGGATATGCGAACACAGAGCTTCGCAAGGTCAGCGATCCAAGGGTATTTGATCTTGTGGACTTCATCACCCTTGACGACGGGGAGGCACCGGTGGAGCAGCTGCTCCGGTACATCCGGGGCGAGGCGACAGTGGATCAATTGAAACGCACATTACACAGGAAGGACGGACATGTGGTGTATACGGATAACAAGCTGATAGTTGACTACCGGCAGACGGAGACCGGCACACCCGACTATAGCGACCTTCCGCTTGAGGGATATATTTCCGCGATCGAGATCCTGAATCCCATGCACAGGCTATGGAGCGATGGGAGGTGGAACAAACTGACCATGGCGCATGGCTGCTACTGGGGGAAATGCACATTCTGTGATATTTCACTTGATTACATCAAGCGTTACGAACCGCTGACAGCATCCGTGCTTTGCGACAGGATGGAGGAGCTCATCGAAAAGACCGGCGTCAACGGATTCCATTTCGTCGATGAGGCGGCACCGCCATCATTGATGAAGGCCCTTGCCCTGGAGATCATCAAGCGTAAGCTTGTGGTGAGTTGGTGGACGAACATCCGGTTCGAGAACAGTTTCACGCGCGACCTTTGCCTGCTGCTGCGTGCATCCGGCTGCATCGGTGTTTCAGGGGGACTTGAAGTGGCGTCTGACAGGCTATTGAAACTCATACAAAAAGGCATCACGATCGCACAGGTGGCGAAAGTGAACCGGCATTTCACCGAAGCGGGGATCATGGTGCATGCTTACCTCATGTACGGCTTCCCGACACAGACCGAACAGGAGACGATCGACTCCCTCGAGATGGTCAGGCAGATGTTCGAAGCTGGCATCCTCGCCTCAGCATACTGGCATTTGTTCACGATGACGGCGCACAGTCCCGTTGGCATGCAACCCGAAAAATACAGTGTCATCCGCAAGGACCATTCAGACGGAAGCTTCGCGAACAACGATCTCGAGCATGAAGATCCGACAGGTGGGGCACATGAAAAATTCAGCTGGGGTCTCAAGAAATCCCTGCTGAACTACATGCATGGTCACGGCATCGACCATTCGCTTCAGAAATGGTTTGAGTTTCCCGTACCAAAGACCACCGTAGCGAAAGACTTCATGCTCCGCGCATTGGAAGATGATGCCTATGCACCACCGAAACCCGGCACAAGATGGGTGTGGATCGGGGACGATCCGCTGGCGGAGACCGTCGTGAAGTCCAAGAAGGGAAACCGATGGGAAATGACGCAGCTGACATTCCACACGCCGAGGGAAAAGGTCCAGATCCGAGTGGATGTGGAAAAGGGCAAATGGCTGGCGGATTTTTTAAAAAGACTGGCGGGACGGGCTGATAAGACATGTACCTACGAAGAAATCCTGAAGGATCATGAAGCGGCGGGATTCGATGACTTCGAATTGTTCTGGGACAATAAACCCGTAAACACATTGCACAAAGCCGGACTATTGAGGTTGTAGCATTCGGCATTCCCCGTATCATCGGCATGCATCGGATTGAGATCGGGAGATCGGGAGCCCGGCAATTCCCACCCCAGGCGGAACTCCGCGAGGCGCTGCCGCATCAGAGACCCTTTCACATCTGCCGACATCACCCCGTAGAAATTCTCCAGGGGTCCCATTTCAGCTCCTCCATGCAGAAGCACTTGAGCGGCATAACGTCAGCCTTATCCTCCCCCACTGAAACCCGACGGCACCGGTCGACTCGATGCGATCGTCAACACGGTGACGACCCCTTGCCGATCCTGATCCGTCTGTGATATGAAGTTCCGTCCGCCGCGCAGATCGGCCCCAAAAATGACACTACCGGTATAGG